>CANBVC010000153.1 GCA_947372795.1 Beijerinckiaceae bacterium | reverse complement strand
AAGATGCATGAATATGGCATGCATGACTGGGGCTATCACACGGAGCCCGAGCCCAATCTGAACAATCGCACCATCGAAGCCGCGCGCGGCAAGGTGCTGGGCGGCTCGTCCTCGGTCAATGTCATGGCCTATACGCGCGGCCATCGCGGCGACTATGACCGCTGGGCGCAGAAGGGCTGCAAGGGCTGGTCCTATGCGGATGTCCTCCCCTATTTCAAACGCGGAGAAACCTTCGCGGAGGGCGAGAACACATGGCGCGGCGGCGAGGGCCCGCTGCAGGTGCAATTCGCCTCGACGACCGATCCGCTCTACGACGCATGGATCGAGGCTGCGCGCGCCAACGGCCTGCCCGTGACCGACGATTACAACGGCAAGCAAAACGAAGGCTTCGGCCGCAGCCAGTATACGATTGGCAATGGACGGCGCTCGTCTTCGTCCGTGGCCTATCTGCGTCCCGCCCGCAAACGCCCCAATTTGACAGTGGATGTGCGCGCGCAGGTCACGCGCGTGATGATGCGCGGCACCCATGCGACGGGCGTTGAATATGTGAAAGATAGCATGGTCATTCAGGCGGAGGCGCGCCGCGAGGTCATCCTCGCCGGCGGCGCGTTCAACACGCCGCAACTGCTCATGCTCTCAGGCATTGGCCCGGCGGCCCATCTGAGGGAAATGGATGTGACGCCGCTGGTTGACCTGCCAGTGGGCGAGAATTTGCAAGACCATCTTGCTGTTCTGATCATGTTCACCCGCCCGCAGAACACGAGCTCATTCCGCGACAACATGCGCTTCGACCGCATGGCCTGGAACATGTTGCGCGCGCATTTCTTCGGCACAGGTCCCGGGACGGTCGTGCCGGGCGGTCTACATGCCTTCATCAAGACCAATCCCGAACTCGCCGTTCCCGATATCGAATTCATGTTCCGCGGCCTGCCCACCAATGCGCATCTGTGGTTCCCGGGACTGGCGCCGGCCTATGAAGATGGCTATGGCATCCGCCCTGCGCTCCTGCATCCCGAGAGTCGCGGCAAAGTGCTGCTGCGCTCCAACGATCCGCTCGATACGCCCCGCATCATGTATAATTTCTTCTCCGCGCCGGGCGATCTGCCAAAGCTGCGGGAGGGCTTCAAGCTCGCGCGCGAAGTCGCTCACAGCGCACCGATGGCGGCCTTCCGCGGCGTCGAGAAGACCCCGGGCGATAAGGTGAAGACGGATGCGGAGATCGACGCCTGGATCCGCAAGACCGTCATTACGGCCCATCACCCCGCAGGCTCCTGCCACATGGGCATGGGCCCAGATAGCGTGCTGGATCCCACACTTCGTGTGCGCGGCGTCGAGGGCCTGCGCGTGGTCGACGCTTCCGCCATGCCAGACATGGTGGGCGCCCACATTAACGCCTGCGTGCTGATGATGGCTGAAAAGGCGGCGGATATGATCCGTGGGCAAGCGCCTCTGCCAGCGCTCGAACAGGCCTGACCTTTGGGACGGGGCGCTGGACTTCGGCGCCCCGATGTTTTCTGATAATGAGCCAAGCGACAAGACCGGGAGGAAACCATGCTGAATTTGAAAGAACTCGTCCACTTCACGATCCCGGTGAAAGATCTCGATAAAGCGGAAGCCTTCTATGTGAAGCTGTTGGGCCTCGAGCGCGTCCGGCGCACGGGCCACATGCTGTTCATGCGTTGCGGGCAAACGAGCTTCGTCCTCACCCTTTCGGAAAATCCCATCGACCCGAACAAGGGCGACAAACACGAAATACACACGGCTTTCCTCGTCACCGCGCAGGAGTATGATCGCGCCAAGCAGGTGCTCGCCGAGCACAATGTGCGCGTCTTCAAGGAAGAAGATCGGGGAACCGGAACATTCCAGGGCCGCAGCGCCTATTTCCACGATCCCGACCGCAATGTAATAGAGATTATCGATCTTCACAAAGGCCCCGTCTACGAAGATCAGGGCGCCTGAGTCCAACCACCCATCTGGAGGAAATATGAGCGAGGACATTCTCGTCAGCTACACTGACGATGTTCTGGAAATAACGCTAAACCGCCCTGAGCGTGGCAACGCCATGTCGGACCAGATGATCAGGGATCTAGGCGATATCGTGGAGCGCGAGCATGAAAAGGCGCGTCTCATCGTGTTGCGCGGAAATGGCGATGATTTTTGCGCAGGCCGGTATCATGGCGGCGGTCCCCGCCCCGCCGCGCCCGAGGCGCTGGAAGTGCGCGAGCTGAGCGATCATGTCTTTCGCTGCTATGGCCTGCTGCGGAGCTCGAAAGCGCCTGTCATCGCGCAGGTGCAGGGACGCTCGCTGGGCTTTGGCTTCGCGCTGGCCGCCGCCGCCGACATCACGATCTGCGCGGACACAGCGCAATTTCAGGTGCCGGAGTTCAACCACAACATCATGCCGACCATGGTCATGTCGTCCATGATCGATCGCGTGCCGTTGAAGGCCTTGATGTACAACGTCTGGACGAGCCAGATGATCAGCCCCGAGCGGGCGCTGGCGATTGGCGCCGTTAGCGACGTCGTGCCTGCGGCCGAACTCGCAGACAAGGTGTCTGCGCTCGTGAAGCGCTTGTCTGACGCTGCGCGCCCCGCCGTCCTCGCGGTGAAGGAATATGGCGTCAATGCGCAGCCTATCGACATGTCGAAGGCCGTCCATTTCGCTCGCAGCCTGCATGCTCTGGTGAATTCATCAAGCCAGCTCAAGCGCAAGTAACACACGTCTAGCCTTTCTGTGGTGATCCAAAATGAAGTTCAATTTCTTCCACCTGATGCCCTGGCCCTATTGCGAGGAGCCGCCGGTCAGCTGGCCGGTGTCCAACGCAACCTTTGACGCTACAAAGGCCAAGGCGCTTTACGAGACCTATATCGACGCCATGGCCTATGCCGAGGACTGCGGCTTCGATTGGGTCGGCTGCAATGAACACCATTTCAGCCCCTATGGCCTGATGTCGAATTGCAACCTCATCGGCGCCGCGCTCGTGGCGCGCACGAAAAACATCAAGCTTGGCATGCTGGGTAATCTGGTGCCAATTCTCAATCCTGTGCGCGTGGCGGAAGAATACGCCATGATCGACGTGATGAGCGGCGGGCGGCTGATCGCAGGCATGATGCGCGGCATTCCGCACGAATATTATTCCTACAACGTCAATCCCGATGAATCGCTCGGCCGCCTCGATGAAGCGGTCCGCCTCATCATGAAATGCTGGACCTCGACGGAACCTTTCCGTTGGGAAGGGACCTATTACAACTATCCTTCCGTCTCCATCTGGCCCCGGCCCATGCAAAATCCCCCGCCGATCCTGATGTCGGCTTCCAATCCCGAGGCTGCGGAATTTGCGGCGCGTCACAAGGCTATCATGGGCATGACCCTGATCGCTGATCTCGATGTGGCCCGCAAGAATATGGACCACTATGTAGCATCCGCGCGTTCATATGGATGGGAGCCAACCAAGACTCATATGCTCAGCGGGCATCAAACAGTGATCGCCGAGACTGACGAAGAAGCTCGCGAGATCATGAGCAACGGCCTCAAATATTTCCATCAGGTGCTGATGCGCCCGCAGCGCGAGGCGCAAACCAAGGTGCTCACGCAATCGAACTACTACGCCAACGACGAGGCGAAGCAGTATTTCGACAAGCGCCTGGCGACCCTGCGCGAGCGCACGCTCGAGGAGCAGATCGAGGCCGGCACTGTGCTCTGCGGCAGCCCTGAAAGCGTGGTGAAGCAGATGAAGAAAATCCACAAGGCGCTCGACCATGGCGTGTTTAACATGACGATGAAGATCGGGAACATGCCGGACTCCGCCGTCACGCGCGGCATGGAACTATTCCGCGACCGCGTGGCGCCGCATGTGCGCGACCTCTAGGCTTCGTTAGGGAAAGCGCTTCTCATTCGCCCGCCGAGTCCGATTCGGCGGGCGGTTCTATTTGTGCTGGGGCGCCGGATGCGCTGGGCTCAAGGACTTCATTGACGTGGAGGCATCTGAAAAAGCCCTTTAAACAGGGCTTTTTTTAGAAAAAGCGCCGGTTTGTTGGCGTTTTCAGCCTCGCAGCTCTTAAACTAACCTGTGCTCCGTTGTATCGTCTCCTCAGGTACATTGATTCTCTGGAGGAGATCGACATGGCTAAAGCAGCCGCAAAAACCGCCGCAAAACCGAAGGCTGAGCCGAAGGTAAAGGCAGCCCCGAAGGTGAAAGCAGAGCCCAAGGCGAAGGCTGAACCGAAGGTGAAGGCAGAACCCGCGAAGGTGAAGGTTGAGACCGTAACCCTGCGCCAGCTCGCCACCACGCTCGCCGAGACGCATGAGCTTTCGAAGAAGGCCGCCAACGCCATTCTCGACGATCTCGTCGCCAATGTGACGAAGCATCTCAAGAAGGGCGTTCGCGTCCGCATCGGCGGCCTGGGCATCCTGCAGGTGCGCAAGCGCGCCGCCCGCATGGGCCGCAACCCCGCCACCGGCGAAGCGATCAAGATCAAGGCGAGCAAGAAGATCGCTTTCCGCGCGGCCAAGGAGCTCAAGGAAGCCGTCTGAGCTTAACGCTCTTCAGCTTCACAGGGCGCATCGCAAGGTGCGCCTTTTTTTATTTTATTGATGGATTCTTCTTAGTTTAAAATCGACAACTTTCTCTATCAGGCAACCGGTTAGCTGCGGCCTCGTTGTAGGGGGACGCCCCCTATAGGGGCTAGCAACGCATGGAGTGCATCATGCCGATGAATCGTCTCACCCTGACAGTAGCAAGCATCGCCTTGGGCGCCTTTTGCCTCGGAAACTTCGCCATGGCGCAAGCACCGTCCACCAGCGCGCCATCAACCAGCCCGCCGTCCACCAGCAGCACTGTAGCGCCCAGCCCCAACCCTGCGAGCTTCATGACCGAAATGCACTCAGGTATGTGGCGCGCAGCGAAACTCGACGGTGTGGACGTCTACAACAACGGCAATGAGAAGGTCGGCGACATAGCCGATATACTCCTCGACTCCTCAGGCAAGATTTCCGCTGTCGTGATCGGCGTGGGGGGCTTTCTGGGAATGGGCGAGCGCTATGTCGCTGTGCCGTTCGAGCAGATCAGGTGGAGCAACGAGCCCGTGCGCAGCGCCAGAAGCTCGACATCGACAGGGGCGCCGCCTTCAGCAACATCTGATCGCGGCGATGTGACGGGCTCCGTGCGGTCCACAACTGGAGATATGGCCACGCGCGGCTATCCCGACCATGCTTTGCTCAACATGACCAAGGAGCAGTTGAGATCCGCGCCGGAATTCAAATACACGCGCTGAGACATGACGGGTTGGGGGGCCGCCAAATGGCGGCTCCCTATGCGTTGAAGCAAAAAAACCCTTTAAGCCCTGCGGTTGCGCGCACAGCTGCGCTCAACTATCGTCCCGGCGATCATTATCCCGCCACAGGGCAGACCGCAGGTGACGCTATGAGGAAACTGACGATTTCATTGCTGGCGTTCGCCGCCTGCGCCATCGCCGCCCCTTCTTTCGCGCAAGAGAAGTTGAAGCTTGCAGTCGGGCAGCGCGGCAACTGGGACACCGCCATTCCTGAACTTGGCATTCAAAAAGGCATTTTCCAGAAGCACGGGCTCGAACTCGAAGTTCTCTATACGCAGGGCAGCGGCGAGACGATTCAGGCGGTCATCTCGGGCTCAGTGGACCTTGGCCTGGCGGCAGGCCTCACTGGCGTCATGGGCGCATTTGAGAAGGGTGCGCCTGTGCGCCCCGTCAGCAATTCCATGACGGGCGCTGACGATCTTTACTGGTATGTGCCCGCGGACTCGCCGATCAAGACGATCAAGGATGCGGCAGGCAAGACCATCTCCTATTCGACGCGCGGTTCCTCGACCCATGTCGCCGTGCTCGGCTTCATCAACTACTTCAAGGTCGATATGAAGCCGACTCCGGTCGGCGGGCCTTCTGCGTCCTTCGCGCAGACCATGTCGAACCAGGTCGATATCGGCTGGTCGTCGGCGCCTTTGCAATTGAAGGATTTGAAAGAGGGCCGCATTCGGATGCTGGTGCGCGAAAGCGAAGTGCCGAAGTTTCAGAACATGACCGTGCGCGTCAACATTTCGAACCTAGACACAATCACCAAGCGCAAGGGGGCCATCGACAAGTTCATGGCGGCCTATAACGAAACCCTCGACTGGATGTATGCTGATCCCGACGCCATCAAGCGCTGGGCGGACTGGACGCAGACGCCTCTGGATGTCGCGCAGGGTATGCGCGACGAATATTTCCCGAAGAAGAATCTTCTGCTGGAGCGTCTGTCGGGTGTCGACGACGCCATGAACGACGCGGCTGAAATGAAGATGATGCAGAAGCCGCTGACAAAGGCGCAGCTCGATGATCTGTTCAAGGACTACTATAAAAAGCCCTGAGTGAGCGCATCATAACCTTCTCTGGCTTTCGAGCTCTCATAGAACCCCCGCTTCAAAAGCGGGGGTTCTATTCATTGGACGAAGCAAAAACCCATTAGCCACGCTGTTTTTCAGCGCCTCGCTTGCAGCTTGCCGCCACGCGGCGCCGGAACCGCCCTGAGCTCATTGAGTTTGCTAGGCGCGAGCCAATGCAAGGAGAAGAGCAATGCCGAAAGGGAAAGAAAGCGACACCTCAAACCGTGGTTTCGCTTCCATGGATGAAAAGAAACAGAAGGAAATAGCCAGCAAGGGTGGCCAGAGCGTTCCAGCTGAGAAGCGCAGCTTCTCGCAAGATCGCGAACTCGCTTCTCAAGCAGGCCGCAAGGGCGGCGAACATAGCCACGGCGGCCACAGCCAGGGGGGACAGGGGAGCGGAGGCGGCAAGAAATAAATAGCCTCGACAACTCTCGACTTTTGCAAAGTCGCGCCAACCCCCGCTTCCCAGAAGCGGGGGTTTTGCGTCACAGAAATCCAGTTAGCGACTGAGTTGAAAGCGCAGCGCCCGCAAGCGCCGCAAGGAACAGCAGCGCATCATGCCCCGCGAGCCACAACCGCGCGGGACTGCCCCGATGGTGAAGCCATAGAGTCGCCGACGTGGTGGCGAGCGACCAGCCGACCGCAAGAAGGCCCAGCACGACAGCGAAATCCGTCACGCTGCTGGCGCCCCGGCCAAGAAATTTCGCGAGGACGATAAGGCCCAATCCACTCGCCGCTACGCTGGCGACGCCGAACCGTCTCGCAAGCGGACCCACTGCGAAGGCCGGCGCATACATCGCCATCACATGAAAAGCCATCACGCCGAACATGCTGGAGAGCGTGACGCCGCAACCGACCATCTCGCCGGGCATGGCCAGCATCTGGGCCGTCATGCCAAACCATGCGGCGGCGGCGATGAGCGTGGCGATGATGAAATCCTGCGCATTCAGCGCGCCCACTTTCTCAGCGGCTTTTGCGAGCATGGCGGGAGCTGAGGAGACTGCGACGGTCAAAACGAAGACCTGTGCAAGCGCCGCGCCCAGCGCCACGCCTATGTTGCGGGCAGATGGCGACAGATGCTCAAGCAGCAGCAACAAAGCCGGGCCTACAAGGCCGGCAAGGGAGCCTGCGCCGAAGACCAGAGCGATGGCGAAGCTCTTTTCCCGGACGCTCCGGCCGATAGCGGCCTCGTGTCGATAGAACAGGGTGAAGCCCTGCGAGACGCCAAGCCAGAACGCGCCAAGGCAAAAAGGCCAGAAGGCCCCAGCTGAAAGCGCCCATGCCATCATCAACCCGCCCGCAAGGCCATGGGATGCACCAAGGGCGAAAGAGGCCCTGCGGCCAAAGGCGTCGAGCAGATAGGAGGCCGGGAAGGTCGCGACGGCGGCGCCGGTCAGCATCGCCATATAGGGCGCGGG
>CANBVC010000152.1 GCA_947372795.1 Beijerinckiaceae bacterium | reverse complement strand
CTTACTTGTTCACTTCCGCCGTATAGTCCTCGATCAGCGTGCGCGAGATCTGGCCCGGGGTGAACTTATAAGGGCCGACCTCGGAGACCGGGGTCACTTCGGCGCCTGTGCCGCAGATGAAGCATTCGTCGAGCGAGGCGAGCTCTTCGGGCATGATGCGGCGCTGCACGACTTCAATGCCGCGCGCGCGGGCGAGGTCGATGACGGTGCGGCGGGTGATGCCGTCGAGGAAGCAATCGGCGAGGGGCGTGTGGATGACGCCATCCTTCGTGAAGAAGATATTGGCGCCCGTGCATTCGGCCACGCGGCCCTGCCAGTCGAGCATCATCGCGTCCGCATAGCCACGACGCTCGGCGCGGTGCTTGGAGATCGTGCAAATCATATAGAGGCCGGCCGCCTTGGCGTGGCAGGGCGCTGTCATGGGATCAGGGCGGCGGTATTCGGCGATGTCGAGACGGATGCCGCGCATCTTCTCGTTCACGTCGAACATGCTCGGCCAATCCCAGACCGCGATCGCGACATTGATGGTCGCGTTCTGGGCGGAGACAGCCATCATCTCGCTGCCACGCCAGGCGACGGGGCGCACATAGCAGCTCTGCATATTGTTCTTCTCGACCACCAACTGCTTGGCGGCGTCGAGTTCGGCTACGCTGTAGGGAATTTCGAAATCGAGGATCTCAGCCGACTTGCGGAAGCGCTCGGAATGTTCCGTGCTCTTGAAGATCTTGCCGCCATAAGCGCGCTCGCCCTCGAAAACGCTGCTGCCGTAGTGGAGCCCGTGGGAGAGCACATGCAGCTTGGCGTCCTGCGAGGGCATGAGCACGCCGTTCACCCAGATAAAACCGTCGCGCTGGTCAAAGGGAAGAACTGACATGGACTTGCCTCCTGGGGGCGACCTGTGGCGGTCGGCGGAATTCCCCGCAATTGCGCCCCGTATTGCTGAATTATCGTGCCTTGACGCTTAAACTTCAACCTGAAATATGTCAATGTCACTGACATAATGATGGGTTCTCTTGATGGCGTCAGCCGTGCAAAAAGCCGGACAGCCTGCGGCCCCGTCCACGGGCGAAGAGCCCGAACCCATGTTCGATCTGATCGAACTTCTCTTCTTCGCCTATCGGGACTTCGTGGGCGACCCTGATCGCATCCTCGAAAATATCGGGTTTGGCCGCGCCCATCACCGGGTGCTGCATTTCGTCGATCGCCAGCCCGGCCTCACGATCGCCGAATTGCTGGATATTCTACGCATCACCAAACAGAGCCTCAGCCGGGTGCTGAAGGAGCTGCTGGACCAGAATTATGTGGAGCAGCGCGCCGGGGTGAGCGATCGCAGGCAAAGACTGCTTTATCCCACGCCCGAGGGGCGGCGGCTGGCGCGCGACCTCGCGCGGCTGCAGACGGAGCGCTTCACCCGGGCCCTCGGAGGCCTGCAGGGGGACGCACGCGCCTCTGCAGTGGACTTCCTGCTCGGCATGATCGACCCTGACGAGCGGGAGAAAGTCGCGCGCCTTGTGTGGCGCGAGCAAAGGACGACGCCATGAGCGATGAGGCAAGCCCGGTAGTGAAGGCCGTCAGCCGCCCGGCGCCGGCCGACGATGCGGCGCATCTGCTTCTGGTTGACGACGACCGGCGCATTCGCGCGCTCATGTCACGCTATCTCGGCGCGCAGGGCTACCGTGTGACGACTGCGCAGAACGCTGCGGAGGCGCGCAAACATATCGCCAGCATCGCCTTCGATCTCCTGATCCTCGATGTGATGATGCCCGGCGAGAACGGCTTTGACCTTGCGATCTCGCTGCGCAAGGACTCGCAAGTGCCGATCCTGATGCTCACCGCCCGCTCCGACGCGGAGGACCGGGTGCGCGGGTTCGAGGCGGGCGCGGACGATTATCTCTCCAAGCCCTTCGAACCTAAGGAATTGTCGCTGCGCATCGCCTCGATCCTGCGACGCACGCAGACTTCGCAGTCTCAAGTGGAGACGACCTTCGTACAGATGGTGCGCTTTGGCGATTTCGTTTTCGATGTCGACCGGGGCGAGTTGCGACAGGGCGATGAAGCGCTGAAGCTGACGGACCGCGAGCGCTACATGCTCAAACTGCTGGCGCAGACGCCGGGCGAGCCTGTGTCGCGCGAGGCGCTGGCGGGCGATGTGGCGGCTGGCAACGAACGCACCATCGATGTGCAGATGAACCGCCTGCGGCGCAAAATCGAGCGCGACCCGGCCGACCCCGTTTATCTCCAGACCGCTCGTGGCGCGGGCTACCGTCTGGTCGTGGACAGATGAGCGAAGAGACATCCGGGGCGGACGCCTCACGTCATCTTCCGGGATGGCGCAGACGCTGGGAAGATGCCGCGCGCTGGGCGACGGGCCTCATGCCAAAGGGCCTCTATGCGCGATCCCTGCTGATCGTCATTCTGCCCATGGTGATCCTGCAATCGGTGGTCGCCTATTTCTTCATGGAGCGACACTGGCAGACGGTCACCTTCCGTCTTTCGGCAGGCGTCGTGCGCGATATCAGCGCGGTGATCGAGCTTTATAAAATGCTTCCCGCGCAAGACGCCCGTTCGGATCTTCGCAGGATCGCGGGGCAGCGGCTGCAACTCGATGTTGATCTTCTGCAGAAGGACGAGCTGCCGCTCCCTCTTCCAAAGCCCTTCTTCTCCCTGCTCGACAGCGCCTTGTCACGCGAACTGGCGCTACAGATCAAACGGCCCTTCTGGATCGATACGGTGGGCCGGTCGAATCTCGTTGAAATCCAGATTCTGCTCGATGACGGCGTGCTGCGCGTCCTGACCCTTCGCAACTCCGCCTATGCGTCGAACTCTCATATTTTCCTGATGTGGATGATCGGCGCATCGCTGGTGTTGCTGGCGGTCGCCATCGCCTTCCTGCGCAATCAAATTCGCCCCATCCTGCGGCTCGCCACAGCGGCGGAGGATTTTGGCAAGGGGCGCGATGTCGAGTTTCGCCCGCAGGGCGCCCGGGAGGTGCGGCAAGCCACTTTCGCCTTCTTTGAAATGAAGCGCCGCATCGAACGCGCCATGGAGCAGCGCACCGCCATGCTCAATGGCGTCAGTCATGACCTGCGAACCATCCTGACGCGGTTTAAACTCTCTCTGGCGTTGCAGGAGGAGGGTCCCGAAACCGACGCGCTGATTAAAGACGTGGAGGAGATGCAGCGTATGCTGGAGGCCTATCTCGCCTTCGCGCGTGGCGACGCTGGCGAGGCGGCTGCCCCCACGGACATTGGAGCACTGCTGGAAGAACTCAAAGCCGATGCGGAACGCCACGGGCACATGACCGAAATCAGCGTCTCAGGCGGCCATATGGTGCAATTACGCGTCGACGCCTTCAAGCGCTGCCTGTCCAATCTGGTGAGCAACGCCCAGCGCCACGGCGACCGAACCACCATCGAGGCGATCCAGGACAAACGGTTTCTCACCATCAACGTGGATGATGACGGGCCGGGGATTCCTCCCGACCAGCGCGAGGATGTCTTCCGGCCCTTCTTCCGCCTCGATGAGGCGCGCAATCAGGACGAGGGAGGCACGGGTCTTGGCCTCGCCATCGCCCGCGACATAGCCCGTTCCCACGGCGGGGACATCATCCTCGCCCAGAGCCCCATGGGCGGGCTGCGGGCGACGGTGCGTCTGCCGGTTTGATCAGTCCCGCATGCGAAGCAATGAAGCGATGGCGAAGCCTGCGGCGGCGGTGATGAGCAGGAAGCCGATGGGCGAAGAGGTCAACATCCCGCCCTCCTGGCCCCAGCTTTCGCCGGAACTGCCGTAGCGAGCCATGCGGTTTCGGCCATATTGACCCGTGCCGGAGCGATACATGCCCCTGTGCTCATCGCGACCGCCACGCCCGAAATATTCGCGCCCGGCCTCGATGGCGTTATCGGCGGTCTCCCGCAGGGCCTCGCCGGCCCGCCCCATGGTCGATTGCGCTTTGCCGGCCACTTGATCCACAGCGCCCCGCGCGCGCATCTCCATATCTCCGGTGACGGCGCCGAACGCTTCCTCGCCGCGTCCATAAAGCTCGCGGCCTGTTCCTTTGATGCGATCCTTGTTGTCCATCTCGCGCTCCTTTTGAAGACTGTTAAGCCCTCAAGGAAACGCAAAGCCCGTTATCGCGTTCCGCAGCGTCAGTCAGGTGCTTTCCACGTCATCCCGCGCACGCGCGCGTTCACGCATGCGCCCGCCAAAACCGCGACGTGCATCAAAGATAGCGCTCACCATCGAGCGCAGCGGCGAAGCGAGCCGGTTTAGGTCCTCGACACGAGCGACGATGCGTCCGCCCCGTGTAAGCTCCTTGTCCAGCGCCGCCATGGTCTGGGACAGCCCGGGATCATCGTCGCGGAACCAGGCTTCCAGCACCTTCGCCCAGGCCATGGCAAGTCCCTGCAGCTTGACCGCCCCCACCGCGCCTTCGCAATCGATCCCGGCCGCCTCCAGCATGAAGCGCATCGAATTGACCACTTCCCGATTGAGCGCCGCTGCGGACAGCGGATCACGCCGCGCCCAGTCCATGATGCCCTCGATGCCGCGCTTGTAGGGGGCCATGGCGTCGAGACGGCTCATCAGAACGTCGAAAAGCCGCTCCTTGGCGGGCTCCCCCACGAGATCGTCCGTCGCACCGTCGAGCACCATCTTGTCGATGCGGCGAGTGAAAGCCGCGAGAACAGCGCCCTTTGAGGGAAAAACCTCGCGGAACTGACCAAGGGAGATTTCGGCCCGCCGCGCGATATCGGAGAGGCTGATATTCTCGAACGCGCGCTCACCGGCGAGCTGCATGAGCGCATCGACGATTTTTCCCCTCGTATCGCCAGAGGGTGCGGCGGATTGCGATTCTGCGGCCATGGATCAACTCCGGAACGGACCTCCCCTATTTAGGGACGCCTGCGGGCCCGGCCAAGCATGCGCAATGAAAAAGGCGCCGATTAACCAGACAATTCGCCAGCGCGGCGCTTGGCGGCGCCAACCGCCCGCTCCATGAGAGCGCCGAGCCCATCCGGAGCCATCAGCACTTCAAGGGCTGCGGCGGTGGTGCCGCCGGGCGAGGTGACATTCTTGCGCAACTGGGCGGCGCTTGTGTCTGGCTCGCGAAACATCAGCTCGCCGGAGCCCTCGACCGTCGCGCGCGCCAGACGCATGGCGATGTCGGCTGGCAGGCCGGCCGCCTCGCCAGCGGCGGCGAGCGCCTCGACCATATGGAAGACATAGGCTGGGCCAGAGCCGGAAACGGCGGTCACTGCA
Organism: Beijerinckiaceae bacterium; assembly: GCA_947372795.1. Classification (GTDB taxonomy): domain Bacteria; phylum Pseudomonadota; class Alphaproteobacteria; order Rhizobiales; family Beijerinckiaceae; genus Terripilifer. The sequence goes on along the minus strand of CANBVC010000152.1, from coordinate 2,561 downwards.
TCGATAAGCCCCTCGTCCGCCACCCATTCGACGCGGCCGATGGCGCGCAGCAGGGCGTCAGCGGTAGCGCGCTGGGCGGGGGTGACGCCAGCGCTCGCGGCGACGCCCGTGACGCCACGACCGACAGCGGCGGGCGTATTGGGCATGGCGCGGACAATGGCGCGGGCGGGGAGCCGCGCCGCTATGTCGCCCATGGTCTTGCCCGCCATTATGGAGACGACGAGCGTGCCGGCGCCAACGAGCCGCGCTATGTCCGGCGCCGCCTGATCCAGCATCTGCGGCTTGACGGCCAGCACGAGAACCTGCGGCGCGGAGACGTTCGCAAGCGGGGGGTTGAGAGCTACGCCCTGGCCGGAGCACAGGTCGATCAGTTCCTGCGAGGCGAACGGATCAAGCACCGACACTGCGGTGGGCGACAGCCCGAGGGCCAACCAGCCCTGCAGCATGGCGCCGCCCATCTTGCCCGCGCCGACCAGCACGAGCGAGGAGGGAAGATCCGTTTGACTCATATTCAGGCCTCGCCTGCGGTTTCGAACAGGGCCGCGTCCAGAGCCTCGCGCGCAGTGCGCCCGGCCCAGATCACGAACTGGAAGGCCTGATAATAGCGCTCGCAAGCGGCGATGGCAGCCTGCAAAATCGCCTCGCACTGGCTCCTGCTCGGCTCGGCGCCGCCAGCCAGCAGAAGGGCGTGACGGAAGATCACCACGCTCTCGCGCTCCCACAAACCGAAATGGCCGACCCAAAGCTGCTCGTTCATGATGGCGATCAGATTCAGGATTTCGGTGCGGCGACGATCGTTAAACTTGATGTCGAAAGCGCAGCCGACATGCATGGCTTCGAGATCAGGCAACCAGGTGAAAGCGACGTGATAATCCGTCCATCCGCCAGAGACGGAAATGGAGATCTCATCGTCGTCCTCCCGGTCAAACGACCAGTGGTTGAGCGAGGCCATATGTTCCACGACGTCGACCGGATGAGCGGTGCGGCGGGACTCGGTCTCAGTTATCGACATGTTTGCTATTGCCTTGGATGCGGGGGCTGAACGCGACGGAACACTTTATGACGCGGGCGCTACCCGGACCTGACACTCTGGAGGCGGCGATACTTTGTGGAGGCGGCGATACAAACGCGCCTACGAATCAACTCCATGAACAATATATGCAGCAAAGGACTCTCAGGGGGAACAGGACTTGGCCAACACTTCACAGCCTGTTTCATGGTCTGTGCATTGTTCATGTTCATAACTTGAATCAGGCCCCCTTATTCGCACGTTTGAGGGCTCCGCCACCTCTGTGCATAAGCTTGCGGGGCGAGCGAAAATCATCGAAAAGACGAAACGAGGACAATTCAATCCCAAGGGAAGACGCTCATGAATCGTTTGCCGCTCACATTCGCTTGCGGTCGCTACGACCGAACGGAAGCCCTGCGCACGGGTGAGATTCAGCCCGAGGGAATCGCTCTCAACTACATACCCATCGAAGCCTCGCGTGAGATCTTCGACCGCATGGTCGGGAATCACGAGTTCGATTGCGCGGAGCTTTCTAGCTCCGAATTCATCCGCATGATGGATGGCGGCAAGGCGCCCTTCGTTGCGATTCCCGTCTTCCCCTCACGCGCCTTTCGTCACGGCTTCATCTTTGTGAATCGCAACGCAGGCATTCGCACGCCGAAGGATCTTGAAGGCAAGCGCATCGGCACGGGCCTCTATACGCAGACAGCGGCGGTTTATATCCGCGGCCATCTGCAGAATGATTTCGACGTTGATTTCTCGAAGGTTAAATGGGTGCAGGGCGCGATCGAAAAAGCTGGACCGCATGGTCAGCCTTCAACGCGCCCACTGCTTCAGCCGATCGACCTCACGGAAAACGAGAGTCCTTATTCGCTGGCTGAGCTGCTGGCGCGTGGCGAGATCGACGCGATGATTCCCGCGCGCCGTCCGCCGGGCTTCGGTAAGAATCCTGACATCGTGCGGCTGTTCCCCAACTTCCGCGAAATCGAGCGCGACATGTATGTGCGCTCCAAGATTCATCCGGTCATGCATGTGCTGGCGATCCGCCGCGACGTTTATGAGCGCAACCCATGGGTTGCCGCCAGCCTCTTCAAGGCCTTCAACGAAGCCAAGGACTGGGCCGTGGACCGCATGCGGGTCTCGATCACCCAGTCCACCATGTTCCCCTGGCACCTCAGCGAATTCGACGAGGTCGAAACGCTCATGGGCGGCGACCCGTGGCCCTATGGAATCGAACCAAACCGCTCCACGCTGGAAGCCCTCATCATGTTCCTGCACCAGCAGCATATGATCAGCCGCAGGATGCCGGTGGAGGAGCTGTTCGTACCGCTGAAGGGGCTGTTTGACTGATCAGCCACTCCCAAAACAAAACGGCGGCCCGGATGAACCGGACCGCCGCTCGATTAGATTATAAAGAGCCGAAGCCCCGATCTCAGACGAGGCTCGCCGTGAACTTCTGGATGCGGCGGCAGGCGTCTTCGAGCTGCTCGGTCTTGGCCGCATAGGAAATGCGGAAGTTCGGGCCTTGGCCGAACGCGGTGCCATGCACCAC
>CANBVC010000151.1 GCA_947372795.1 Beijerinckiaceae bacterium | reverse complement strand
GCTGCGCCATGGCTGCGACATCGAGATTGGCGCCATAGGCGAAATACAACGGCATGAAGGAGCCTCCGCGCAAAGGGCGCTCGGGCTTGGATGGCGCAGGTGATGCTGCTTGTAAAGCCGTTTGCTTGCCGCGCGGCGTGGCATGAGTGGGGCGCGCTGAATTTAAGACGCAATGCCGATTAGTTACACGAAACGCCTGCAGCTCCCCTCCCCCCTGTGGGGAGGGGTAAGGGGTGGGGGTCGTGGGGCCTAGGTCGTGAGCATGGTCGAAGGCTGCTAACGATCGGCATGCGCAGACCCCCACCCCGTCACGCTGCGCGTGCCGACCCTCCCCACAAGGGGGAGGGTAAATGAGCGCGCGCAATCTCTATTAGTTTCGCGAAACGATTGCGCTACCGCCTCACGCAAACTCCATAATCACCGCATCCACCGCCATGCTGTCGCCTTCGCTGGCGTGGATTTTCACCACGGTCACGTCGCGTTCGGCGCGTAGCACGTTTTCCATCTTCATGGCCTCGACCATGCAGAGCGCTTCGCCCGCCTTCACCTCCTGCCCCACGGCCACCAGCATAGCCTTCACGAGGCCGGGCATGGGGCAGAGCAGTTTCTTTGATGTGTCGGCGGGTTTCTTCTCGGGCATAAGCGCAGCGAGTTCCGCTTCGCGTCGCGTATAGACGCGCGCGGGCGTGCGCACGCCGCGCCAGGAAAGCTCGAGACCGTTGAGGATCGGCGAGACCTGACAGGCGACGGGTTCGCCATCCACCGTGCCGCGCCAAACGAACTGTCCGGGCGCCCAGTCGGAGACAAGAAGATGGGCGTGAACGCTCTCGTCCTCGAAGCGCACGAGCAAGGCGCCATCGGCTTCGTCGAGTATGACTTCATATGCTGCCCGGCCGAGCATCACCGTGCGCGCGCGCTCGAAACTTACGGGGCGCTGCGTCTGCATTTGCCCGCTGATCTGGCGCTTGCGTTCGTTCATCACATGATCGGCGGCGGCGGCGATGGCGGCCATCACATGGGCGTTCTCGCCCTCAACGGAGAGCGGCGAGAAACCATTGGGATATTCCTCCGCGATGAAGCCCGTCGAGAGCCGCGCTTCGCGCCAGCGCTTATGCTGCATGAGCGAGGACAGGAACGGAATATTGTGGCGAATGCCCTCGATCACAAATTCATCAAGCGCGCGCCCCTGCGCTTCAATCGCGGTGAGGCGATCGCCCGCATGGGTGACGAGCTTGGCGATCATCGGATCATAATAGATCGAGATTTCGCCACCCTCGAATACGCCCGTATCGTTACGCACGGTGACGCCATCATGATGCCCTTCGGCGGGCGGGCGATAAGTGACGAGACGCCCTGTCGAGGGCAGGAAGTTACGCGTGGGATCTTCGGCATAGATACGGCTTTCCACCGCCCAGCCCTTCAGATGCACATCGCTCTGCTTGATTGAAAGCTTCTCGCCCGCAGCGACGCGGATCATCTGCTCGACGAGATCAACGCCGGTGACCAGCTCGGTGACGGGATGCTCCACCTGCAGGCGCGTGTTCATCTCGAGGAAATAAAAACTGCGATCCTGACCAGCGACGAATTCCACCGTACCAGCGCTGTCGTAGTTCACGGCTTTCGCCAGCGCGACGGCCTGCTCGCCCATCTTCTTGCGGGTGGCGTCATCGAGCAGCGGCGATGGCGCTTCTTCGATGACCTTCTGGTTGCGGCGCTGAATGGAGCATTCGCGCTCGCCAAGGTAAATCACATTGCCATGTTTATCGCCGAGCACCTGAATTTCGATATGGCGGGGATTGACGATGAACTTTTCGACGAAAACGCGGTCATCGCCGAAGGACGAGCGCGCCTCGGACTGGGCGCGGGTGAAGCCCTCCGCAACCTCTTCACGGGCCCAGGCGATGCGCATGCCCTTGCCCCCGCCCCCGGCCGAGGCCTTGAGCATGACGGGATAGCCGATTTCATCTGAAATGCGCACCGCATGATCAGCGTTTTCGATCACGCCAAGATAGCCCGGCACGGTGGAGACCTTGGCGGCGTTGGCGAACTTCTTGGACTCGATCTTGTCGCCCATGGCGGCGATGGCGACGGTGTTTGGCCCGATAAAAACAATGCCCGCCTCCGCAAGCGCCTTGGCGAAGGCCTCGCGCTCGGAGAGGAAGCCGTAACCGGGATGCACCGCCTCAGCGCCGGTGCGCTTGCAGGCCTCCACGATACGCTCGATGACAAGGTAGGATTCGCTGGCGGCGGAAGGGCCGATATGCACGGCCTCGTCGGCCATTTCCACATGGAGGGCGTCGCGATCCGCGTCTGAATAGACGGCGACAGTGGCGATTCCCATGCGCCGGGCGGTCTTGATGACGCGGCAGGCGATTTCGCCGCGGTTGGCGATCAGTATCTTCTTGAACATCCGGACCCGGCCCCTGCACGGCTCGACGCCGCGCCTGAAGGTTGCTGTGATGCCGAATGTTTAGGGGAGCGCGAAGGCCCCGTCCATTGGTCTAAGGATGAGCTTCAGGCGGCGGAAGCGGCTGCCTCCTGAAGGGCTTCGGCGACGCCGGGCCAGCCACGGGCGGCGCGGGCGCGGGCGGCGGACACCAGCCAAAGCGGGACTTTGGGGGCCTCTGCGAGCACGTTCACGAGGGCGGCGAGGCCATTTAGGCTGGCGGCACGGTCCACATGGTCGAGCAACCATTCCGCCTGTTCATCGGTCACGACGCCGGTCGGACGCGATTCCCAGACGATGTGGTCGGTGATGGCCTCGACGAGGAAGCAGGTCCAGCCCTGGCATTTCTCGATATTGGCGCGCTCCACCTCAAACAGGGCGTCAGCCTCTTCACGGGTGACGGGACGGCCCGCAAGTACGCCGCGGCGCACGAGCTCGATGTCGCAGTCCCAGACGGCGCCACGCGCTTTGAGGGCACGAATGGCCTCAAGGCCCAGATCCATCGCGATTTCCGTCTTGCCATCATTGAACATGGCGGTCACTCCACTTCGTCCCTGCGCGTCCTGCGCTCTCATGGGGACAGAATGACTCGCGAAACTTGCCGGGACGTGAATCGACAAGGTGAACGTAAGGTAGGGTTAAGCGAGTCCCCAACGGGAATGGTTAATCGCGCATGGGGGTCATTTCTGCGTCCAGACCGCATAGGTCTTGCCCGCATTATTGAATTCGAAGCCCACGACCTCTTCGTCGCCGACCACCCAGGCGTCATGCCCCGGAGGGATCACATATGCTTCCCCCGCCTGAATGATCGTCTCCGTTCCATCATCAAGCCGGACCTTCAGGCGGCCTTGAACCAGCGTTCCCACATGCCCCGCCTGACAGCTCGTTCCGCCAACATGGGGCTTGATGCACTCCGACCAGCTCCAGCCCGGCTGCAACCGCAACCGCGTGGCCGCCACTGAACCAAAATTGAGAACCTGCGCCGTCGTCTTGTCGGGCGATTTCACGTCGTCTGGCGAATCGAAGGATTTCTTGACCAGTGCCGCCATGATCGCCTCCTCAAGAACCGAATGTTGAACATAATCCGGGCGATGGCTGCGGGGTTTCAGCGAGGGCGTGAAAGTCGCCCTTTTTGTGCTATGTCCCGCCCCCACAGGAGAGACTCGACATGCCCGCTACTGACAAGCGCCCCTGCGGCCTGCATCATGTGACCGCGATCTGTTCAAACGCCGCGCGCACCCGCGACTTCTACGAGCGCGTGCTGGGGCTGCGGCTCGTCAAGCGCACCGTCAATTTTGACGATCCCTCGTGCTGGCACCTTTACTTCGGCGACGAGAACGGCGCGCCGGGATCATTGATGACTTTTTTCGAATGGCCCAACGCGGAACCGGGCGTCCCGGGCGCAGGCGAGGCGGTGGCTTTGTCGCTCGCCATCCCAAAAGGCGCCGCCCACGAATGGGTGCGGCGGCTCACCGAAGAAGATATTTACGTCGCCATCGCGCCCGGCGCCGACGACGCCTTGACCTTTTACGATCCCGACGGGCTGGCGCTGGAGCTGATCGAACAGGACTGGGCTGAGGAATTGCCTGGCTACACCACGGCCTATATCGGCGAGGAACAAGCCATCCGGGGCCTCGCGGTCGTGACGCTGCTCGTGGATGACTGCGACGCCACCGCCAATGTGCTCGAAGACATTATGGGCTGGCGTGAGAGCGCGCGGGCGAGCCATGGGGGCTTCTTGCGTCTGCGCTTCACTGCGCCGGGCGGGCCGGGCCCGGGGCGCCTGATCGACGTGTTGAAGGCCCCAGAGGCTGCGCCCGGGCGACAGGGCGCCGGCAGCGTGCATCACATCGCCTTCCGCGCCGCTGATGACAAGACGCAAGCAGCTATGGCCACCGCGATGCGCAAGGCGGGCCTGACGCCGACCGAACAAAAAGATCGCACCTATTTCCGCTCGATCTATGCGCGCGAGCCTTCGGGCGTTCTGCTGGAGGTGGCGACCGATGGGCCGGGCTTCCTCGTCGATGAGACGGCGGATTCTCTTGGGACCAGCCTTCGTCTGCCATCGCGCCTTGACGCCCATCGCGATGAGATCGAGGCGAGCCTGCCGCCGCTCGCCTGAGATTGGATCATTTCATCACTATCCGCGTTGTCGACTTAGCCGACTCCTCACAATGGAGGCGGCGCTCCTCAAACAGAGGGATCGGCAGCATGGACAGACGTGGTTTTCTAACGGCCTTTATAGGCGCCGCCGCAGGATTGGCGATGGCGAGCGAAACGGCCGCTGCGCTTACGCTCGCGCAGCCCGCGCTCCCCCCCGTCATGGCGCCGCCGGAAAATGCGGTGCTAACGGAAGATGACGCCAAAGAGGCGCGCATTGAAAAAGCCCGCGTTTATTATCGCAGACGCTTCAGGCCGCGTCGCCGCGTGGTTGTTGTGCGGCGCCATCCATATCGCCGTTATCGCCGGTTCTACGGGCCGCGTTATGTCTATCGTCCGCGCTATTACCGTCCGCGCGTTTTCTGGGGTCCGCGCTTCTACCGCCGTCGCTACTGGTGGTGAGGTGAAAGCGGGAGCGCGAAGCTCCCGCCATGCTTCACAGCGGAATATTGTCGTGCTTCTTCCAGGGGTTTTCCAGTTCCTTGTGGCGCAGCAGCGCCAGCGCGCGCGCAAGCCGGCGGCGCGTGGAATGGGGCATGATGACTTCGTCGATATAGCCACGCTCCGCCGCGACGAAGGGCGAGAGGAAACGCTCCTCATATTCCTTCGTACGCTCGGCAATCTTCTCCGCGTCGCCAATGTCGGAGCGGAAAATGATCTCCACCGCGCCCTTGGCGCCCATGACCGCGATCTGCGCCGAGGGCCAGGCGTAATTAAAATCGCCACGCAGATGCTTTGACGCCATCACGTCATAAGCGCCGCCGAAGGCCTTGCGCGTGATGACGGTGATCTTCGGCACGGTCGCTTCCGCATAGGCGAAGAGCAGCTTGGCGCCGTGCTTGATGAGGCCGCCATATTCCTGCGCCGTGCCTGGCAAGAAGCCCGGCACATCCACGAAGGTGACGATGGGAATATTGAAGGCGTCGCAGAAGCGCACGAAGCGCGCGGCCTTGCGCGAGGCGTCGGAGTCGAGCACGCCCGCGAGCACCATCGGCTGATTGGCGACGAAGCCCACCGTGCGGCCCTCGATGCGCCCGAAGCCCGTGACGATGTTGCGCGCATGGGCCTCCTGAATCTCGAAGAAGTCGCGCTCGTCTGCGACCTTCAGGATCAGCTCCTTGATGTCATAGGGCGTGTTGGAATTATCGGGCACCAGCGTATCGAGAGAAGATTCTGTGCGCGCGCCATCGTCAAAAGTCGGCCATTCTGGCAATTCATCGCGGTTCGACGCGGGCAGGAAATCGATCAGGCGGCGCATCTGCAGCAACGCCTCAACATCGTTCTCATAAGCGCGGTCAGCGACCGAGCTTTTCACCGTATGGACGGAGGCGCCGCCGAGCTCTTCGGCCGTAACGGTCTCGTTGGTGACGGTCTTCACGACCTCCGGCCCCGTCACGAACATATAGCTCGTGTCCTTCACCATGAAGATGAAGTCGGTCATGGCGGGAGAATAGACGTCGCCGCCAGCGCAGGGCCCCATGATGACCGAGATCTGCGGAATGACGCCGGACGCGAGGACATTGCGCTGAAACACTTCCGCATAGCCGCCGAGCGCGGCCACGCCCTCTTGAATGCGCGCGCCGCCCGCATCGAAGAGCCCGATGATCGGCGCGCGCGCCTTCATCGCCATGTCCTGGATTTTCACGATCTTCTGCGCGTGGGTCTCGGAGAGCGATCCGCCGAAGACCGTGAAATCCTTGGCGTAGACGAATACCGTGCGGCCATTGACCGTGCCCCAGCCGGTGACGACGCCGTCGCCGGGGATCTTGTCCTGCTTCTCCATGCCGAAATCAGTGCAACGATGCTGCACGAACATGTCGAACTCTTCGAACGAGCCGTGATCGAGAAGCAGCTCGACGCGTTCGCGCGCCGTCAGCTTGCCACGCTTGTGCTGCGTGTCGATACGGGCCTGACCGCCGCCGAGTCGGGCGACCGCGCGGCGTTGCTCCAGCGTTTCGAGGACATGTTTCATGGGATTTCCTTCAGCTTACGCGTGGATAGCATGAGGCGAAGACCTCGAAAACCAGACCTAAGACGAAGGCGCCTTTCTTAAATACAAGAAATATATGTTATATAGACTTATTTCCGCTTGAAGATTGTAATTTTGGCGCTATGGTTGCGCCCTCATCATTCCAAAGAGGTTGGCCCATGGAGGCGATCAGCGATCTTGTCGCACGGCTGAACGCTCAAGCCGCGACGCAAAGAGCCTTTGAACGCCTTCAAAGCCTTTGCGCCGCCCTGCCCGGCCCCGTAGTCTTCACCACCAGCTTCGGGATTGAGGATCAGGCGATCACCCATCTCATCGCCACCGCAGGCCTCGACATCGCCTTTGCGACCCTCGACACGGGGCGGATGTTTCCCCAGACCTATGACCTGTGGGCGCAGACCGAGGCGCGCTATGGGATCAAGGTGCGGCCCTTCTTCCCACGAGCTGACGCGGTCGAGGCTCTGGTGGCGGCGCAGGGCGTCAACGGCTTCTATGGTTCGGTTGAGGCCCGCAAGGCCTGCTGCGAGACCCGCAAGCTGGAGCCCCTTGGCCGGGCTCTCAAGGGGGCGCAGGGCTGGGTGACGGGTTTGCGGGCCGATCAATCCGACCATCGACAGGGCCTGTCTTTCGTCAGCTTCGACGAGCCCCGAGGCCTTGTGAAACTGAACCCGATCTTCGACTGGACGCGCGAGGAGGCCGCCGCCTTCACCGCCGCCAATGATACGCCCGTCAACGCGCTTCACGCGCAGGGCTTCCTCTCCATCGGCTGCGCGCCCTGCACCCGCGCCATCGCGCCGGGCGAGCCCGAGCGCGCGGGCCGCTGGTGGTGGGAAGACGAGGCGAAGAAGGAATGCGGCCTGCATGTCGGGCCCGATGGTCGATTGACACGCACAGGCGCCCCCACATGAGCCTTGATCATCTGCGCAAGCTCGAAGCAGAGAGCATCCATATCTTTCGCGAGGTGGCGGCGACTTGCGAGCGGCCGGTCATTCTCTATTCTATCGGCAAAGATTCAGCCGTGCTCCTGCATCTGGCGATGAAGGCTTTTTACCCGGCCAATCCGCCCTTCCCGCTGCTGCATGTCGACACCACCTGGAAGTTCCGCGAGATGATCGCCTTTCGTGACCAGCGCGCGAAGGAGCTGGGTCTCGACCTCATCGTGCATATCAATCAGGAAGGCGTGCGCGCAGGCATTGGTCCCATCGCGTCGGGCTCGCGATTGCATACGGATGTGATGAAGACGCAGGGCCTCAA
>CANBVC010000150.1 GCA_947372795.1 Beijerinckiaceae bacterium | reverse complement strand
TGGAAGACGATGCCGATCCGTTCGCCGCGAAAGCGCGCCAGCGCATCTTCGCCAAGATGATCGATTCGCTCGCCGCCGATGGCGATCTCCCCCGCGTCAGGGCGCTCCAGCCCCGCCATGGTCATCAGCAGGGTTGATTTGCCCGAACCCGAAGGCCCAACCAGTCCGATAGCCTCGCCTTCGCCGATTTCCAGGCTTATTCCTTTCAGGATATGGACGCGGGCCGCGTCCCGTCCCAGACTGAGATGGACGTCACGCATGGAAATGGCGGCGGATCGCACGGAATTCGGCATGCTCTTCTCATCCCCTCGTCAGATCGTCCCGCGGCGGCTCTCAAGCCTCGCATATGGTGTTGGTCGCAGCATCCTGCAAACCGCCGGGGCTCTGGTTATCATGCTCTCTATCGCTTCGCCTCTTTGCGCCCAGCAAGGCCCTGCGCGAATCGTCGCGCTGGGGGATTCCTTGTCGGCGGGCTATCTGCTCCCGCAGAAGAACGCTTTCCCCACTGTGCTGGAGCGCCTGCTGCGCGAGAAGGGCCATAGGGTCGAGGTGAGCAATGCGGGCGTCTCTGGCGACACGGCGAGCGGCGGGCTCGAGCGTCTCGACTGGGCGGTGGGCGATGGCGCCGATCTCGTCATCATCGAGCTTGGCGCCAATGACATGTTGCGCGGGGTCGATCCCGCCATCACCCGCAAGTCGCTGGCGACGATCCTGACGCGGCTGCAAGAAAAGAAAATTCCCGTTCTGCTTGTCGGCATGGTCGCCGCTCCCGGCATGGGCCGCGACTATGAGGCGAAGTTCAACGCCATCTATGGCGAACTGGCGCGTGAGTTTGGCGTCGCGCTCTATCCGTTTTTTCTAGATGGGGTGGCGGGTCATCCCGAGCTGCTTCTCTCAGACGGGCTGCATCCCAATCCGCAGGGGGTTGAGACCATTGTGCGAGCCATTGCGCCAAGCGTAGAGGCGCTGTTGCCGACGAAATGAACGCGTAGCAGTCTTCAACCGTTCATCGAATGTCTCAAGACTGGATCGGGGTTGATTCGAACAGGTGGAGGTGGAGCGATGCCCAGATTGTTCACCGGGATCGAAATTCCAGAGGCTCTGGGGCGTGAACTCGCCATGATGCGCGGCGGTCTATCTGGCGCGCGCTGGGTGGAGCCGGAGAACTTCCACATCACCCTGCGCTTTCTCGGCGATATCGATCTTGGCCTTGCGCGCGAAGCCTATCTTGAACTGTGGCGCGTGCGGCGCGAGCCTGTCCCCGTGACCCTTGGCGAATTGTCTTTCTTCGGCGGCGACAGGCCGCGTTCGCTCATCATCAAGGTGCAGCAAAACGCCGAATTGATGGAGCTGCAGGCCGAGCATGAGCGCATCATGCGCCGCATAGGCCTGCCTCCTGAGACGCGTAAATTCACGCCTCACATAACTCTTGCGCGATTGCGCGGCACGAGTTCCGTGGCGGTCGCTGAGTATCTGAGTCTTCGTGGCCTCGCCCCGCGCGGCCATTATCTGGCCGAGCAGTTTGTCGTTTATTCCTCGCGCGATTCGGTTGGCGGCGGGCCCTATGTGATCGAGGCCGAATACCCGCTTGGCGCGCAGGAACGCGAGAGCGCGGCGGGCTGAACCGCCGCGCTGCGATCTTACTTCGGCGCGAGACGCACCGCGCCATCAAGGCGGATCGATTCGCCGTTCAGCATGTCGTTTTCGCAGATCATGCGCACGAGGGTCGCATATTCATCGGGCCGTCCAAGGCGCACAGGGAAAGGCACGCTGGCGGCGAGCGAGTTGCGGACTTCATCGGTGAAGGCGTCAAACATGGGCGTGTGAAACAGGCCCGGCTGAATCGTCATCACACGTATGCCAAACGAAGACAGATCGCGCGCGATGGGAAGCGTCATGCCGAGCACGCCTGCTTTGGAAGCCCCATAAGCCGCCTGTCCGATCTGTCCATCTTCAGCCGCTACGGAGGCGGTGTTGACGATGAGGCCGCGCTGGCCATCGGCGTCGATGGGGTCGAGCCCCGCCATGGTCGCCGCGCATTTCGAAATCATCATGAAGGTGCCGACGAGATTGATGGCGATGGTCTTCTGGAACGTCGCCATGTCATGGGCGATTAGTTCGCCGGTGTCGCGCTTCTTCGCCACAGTGCGCTTGCCCGGCGCAATGCCTGCACAATTAACGAGGAGCCTCTCGACGCCATGGGTCGCGCGCCCTGCGGCGAGGGCGGCGTCGATTGAAGCTTCATTGGTGACATCAGCCATGAAGAATGCGCCGCCGATCTCGGCAGCAACCTTCTCGCCGCGCTCTTTTTGAAGATCGAAGATCGCGACCTTCACACCCTGCGCCGCCAACATGCGCGCCGTCGCTTCGCCAAGGCCCGAGGCTGCGCCCGTCACGATGGCGGCCATGCTCGCATTCAGTTTCATGTCAGGGTCCTTTCGCACTCAATCAAGATCTGCAAACCTGCTGCAATGCAGCATCGCTGTCTAGGCCTGCATCTAACATGCCGCGATGCGCCGCGCCTCCTCGACAATGGGCGGTGCTCAGGGCTCGAGCGGAGAATCCCAATAGAGATAATCGAACCAGCTCTCATGGAGATAGTTGGGCGGGAACAGTCGCCCATTCTGGTGCAGGTCGCTGACAGTGGGCTGGAAGGGATGATGGGCCGGGAACATGGCGGCTTCTGCGGGCATTTTGTCCGCCTTGCGCAGATTGCAGGGCGAGCATGCCGCTACAACATTCTCCCAGCTGGTCAGTCCACCTTTGGAGCGGGGCACCACATGGTCGAAGGTCAGTTCGTCGCGGGAGCCGCAATATTGGCAGGAGAAGCGATCGCGCAGAAAGACATTGAACCGCGTGAAGGCGGGATGGCGCGAGGGCTTCACATAGGTTTTCAGCGAAACGACAGAGGGCAGGCGCATCTCGAAGGTCGGGCTGCGCACGCATTTGTCGTATTCGGAGACGATGTTCACCCGGTCGAGGAAGACGGCCTTGATGGCGTCCTGCCAGGACCATAGGGACAGCGGATAGTAGCTCAGCGGCCGGAAGTCGGCGTTGAGGACGAGCGCCGGACAAGCCTCCGGCGGGACCATGGGATGGAAGTGAACCGTCAACCTGGACGCCCTCTGCCGATGCGTCCCGGAGCTAACCGGGACCCCCAGACATAATCTATAGGGTTCGCGACAGGATTGTGAAGACGGTTTTTGCGGCCAAGCCGCCCGGAATTGCGGCGATCAGCTGAACAAATGGGCTAAGGTTTGCGACAGGCTTCAGCGTGTCGGGATCGGCGTCCCGCTACGGTAATCGTAGAATCCGCGACGCGTCTTGCGGCCAAGCCAGCCCGCCTCGACATATTTCACCAGCAGCGGACAAGGCCGGTACTTGGAGTCCGCCAGCCCCTCATGCAGCGCCTGCATGATGGCGAGGCACGTGTCGAGACCGATGAAGTCGGCGAGCTGCAGCGGGCCCATAGGGTGATTCGCGCCAAGGCGCATGGCGGTGTCGATCGCCTCGACCGACCCGACGCCCTCATAGAGGGTATAGATCGCCTCGTTGATCATCGGCAGCAGGATACGGTTGACGATGAAGGCGGGAAAGTCTTCCGAAACCGTGACGGTCTTGCCGAGCCGGGCCACGAAGGCCTTGGCGGATTCGAAGGTCTCGTCCTCGGTGGCGATGCCGCGAATCAGCTCCACCAGCTGCATGCGCGGCACCGGATTCATAAAGTGAATGCCGATGAAACGCTCTGGCCGGTCCGTAACAGACGCCAGCCGCGTGATGGAGATCGAGGAAGTGTTGGTGGCGATCAGGGCGTCAGATTTCAGATAGGGCGACAGGCGCGTGAAGATCTTGCGCTTCACCTCCTCGTTTTCGGAGGCCGCCTCCATGACGAGGTCGCAATCCACAAGATCTTCAAAGCTGACGGTGGTCGTGATGCGAGCCATGGCGGTCTTGCGATCAGCCTCGCTCAGGAGGCCCTTGGCGACATCACGCGCCATGGCCCCGTCAACGGTGGCCAGCCCCGCATTGAGCCGATCTTGCGAGACGTCGTTCATCAGAACGTCGACGCCAGAAAGCGCACAAACCTGGGCGATGCCATTGCCCATTTGCCCTGCGCCAATCACGCCGACCTTGAGAATCTCATGCGTCATTTATTCACCCGCTCTGTGACGGACTGATCATAAGCGATGATAGCCCGTCGTCCAGCGTTCATCTGCGCAGAGAACTATTTGTTGAGCTTGGCGAGCTCCGCGTCAAGCTCTGGCATGACCTTGAATAGGTCCGCCACCAGGCCATAGTCGGCGACCTGGAAGATCGGCGCCTCCTCGTCCTTGTTGATGGCGACAATGACCTTGGAGTCCTTCATGCCCGCCAGATGCTGGATCGCGCCGGAAATGCCGACCGCGATGTAAAGCTCGGGCGCCACGACCTTGCCGGTCTGTCCGACCTGCCAGTCGTTGGGTGCGTAGCCCGCGTCCACGGCGGCGCGCGAGGCGCCCATGGCCGCGCCAAGCTTGTCGGCGACGGGCTCGATATAGGTCTTGAAGTTCTCCGAGGTCTGCATGGCGCGCCCGCCGGAAATGATGATGCGGGCCGCCGTCAGTTCGGGGCGCTCGCTGCGCGCCAAAGCCTCGCCCTTGAAGCTGGACAGGGCTGGGTCGTATGCCGCAGCGACGGCCTCGATGGGCGCCTCGCCCGTCGCAGGCGCAGCCTGAAAGGCGGTCGTGCGCACGGTGATGACCTTGATCGCGTCAGCGGACTGCACGGTCTGGATCGCGTTGCCCGCATAGATCGGCCGCTCGAATGTGTCGGGGGAGATCACCTTGGTGATTTCGGAGATCTGCATGACGTCGAGCAGGGCCGCGACGCGGGGCATGATGTTCTTTGCCGATGAAGTGGCGCTGGAGACGATGGCGCCATAATCCTTCGCCAAGGCCACGATCAAGGCGGCGGTGGGCTCGGCGAGCTGGTGCGCGTAGATAGCGTCTTCGGCCACAAGCACCTTCGCGACGCCCTGAAGCTTCGCAGCTTCCTGCGCGGCGGCGCGCGCATCGGGGCCGGTGGTCAGCACATGCACCAGCGCGCCCAATTCAGCGGCGGCGGTGACAGTCTTGGCGACCGCGTCGCCAAGTTTTCCCTTCGCCACATCGGCGAGAACGAGCGTCGTCATCAAAGCACCCCCGCTTCGTTCTTGAGTTTGGAGACCAGTTCCTCGACTGAGCTGACCTTGGCGCCGCCCTTGCGGCCTGCGGGTTCGGACGTCTTGAGCACGCTCAGGCGTGGCGAGACATCGACGCCATAATCGGCAGGCGTCCTCTCATCGATGGGTTTCTTCTTCGCTTTCATGATGTTGGGAAGCGAGGCGTAGCGCGGCTCGTTGAGGCGCAGGTCCGTCGTCACCACGGCGGGCGTCTTGAGGGTGAGCGTCTGCAAGCCGCCATCGACCTCGCGGGTCACGTCGACAGTTCCGTCCGCCATCTCGACCTTCGAGGCGAATGTGCCCTGTCCCCAGCCGAGCAGGGCGGCGAGCATCTGGCCCGTCTGGTTGCAATCATCGTCGATGGCCTGTTTGCCCAGAATGATCAGGCCGGGCTGTTCGGCCTCGGCGATCCCCTTCAGGATCTTGGCGACGGCGAGGGGCTCCACGGTCTGGTCAGTCTTCACCATTATGCCGCGGTCAGCGCCCATGGCGAGGCCCGTGCGAATCGTCTCGCTCACCTGCGCGGGGCCGATCGACACCACGATGACTTCGCTCGCCTTGCCGGCCTCCTTGAGGCGCAGGGCTTCCTCGATGGCGATTTCATCGAAGGGATTCATCGACATTTTCACATTGGCGAGGTCGACGCCTGAACCATCGGTCTTGACGCGAATTTTCACGTTGTAATCGACGACCCTCTTCACGGGGACGAGAATTTTCATCGAGGATGCTCCTCCGGATCTTCGCCGAATTTGGTAATGGCCGCCAATATACGTGTCAAACGCGACCTATGGCGAGTGCGCGCGGGCTGTTTATCGATTCTTGCCCGGCGTCCACAGAACATCCCCGCCTGCCTTGAGATTGGCGAATCGCGAGGCGACGAAAAGGAAATCCGACAGGCGGTTCACATATTGGAGCGCCGGCGCGCTCACGATCTCGCCCTCAGTGCGGGAGAGGGCGACCATAAGCCGCTCGGCGCGCCGGGATATGGTGCGCGCAAGGTGCAGGGCGGCGGCTGCGGCCGATCCGCCGGGCAGGACGAAAGACCGCAGCGGGGTCAGGGAGGCGTTCAATTCGTCGATCTCGCGCTCCAGCCGCTCAACCTGGCTCTGGATGATGCGAAGGGGCTCATAAGCGAGCTTTTCGCCGGTGTCAGGCGTGCACAGATCCGCGCCAAGATCGAAAAGATCATTCTGGATGCGCGCCAGCATGGCGTCGAGCGCCTCGTCCTGTCCGGTCGAAAGGCGGGCTATGCCGATTGCGGCGTTGGTCTCGTCCACCGTGCCATAGGCCTCCACGCGCAAGTCGTTCTTGGGGCGCCGCTCGCCCGTGCCCAGCGCAGTGTCGCCGGCGTCGCCGGTGCGTGTGTAGATGCGGTTCAGGACGACCATGACGATTCCTCTTTTTATCCGCGAAACCAGATGACGCCCATGATGAGCACGATGGCGCAGAACTGAAGGCCCACGCGCCAGCGCATCAGCTTCTGGCTGAGATTGGGGCTGCCGCCCCGCAGCATGTTGAAAAGCCCGAGCGCCAGCACGACGAAGACTGCGGCGACGGCCAGTGCGACGAGATAGTTTGCGGCGGCGTATGACATGACGACAATCCTGTGATCCGAATTCGCGCCGGGCAGACGCTGAACTAATCCGCCGCAGTCCGGCAGGCAAGCCGGACGTCGCTCCCTTTACGGGTGAAAGGCGCGATGGGATCAATAGCGCTTCAGCAGGCGCTCCAGATAATCGAGCTCATCGCGCGGGCGGGCGGGGTCGCTCAGGCGTCGACGCAGTTCCTCGAGCACCTTCTGGGCGCGCTGGGCGGCCGGCGTTCCCAAGGGATCATAAAGCGCGCGCGAATTATCCCGCTTGTCGTGCGATTCGCGCCCGAGCGGATCCGATTTCCCCGAACGCCCCTGACGCATGGGCCCATTGGGCTCGCCCGGGCCATCTTCCTCGCCGGGGCCGGGCTGCATCTGCTGGGCCATGGCCTGACCGCCCTTGCGCAGGGCTTCGAGCGCCCGGCCCTGAGCGTCCACGGCCTTGCCGCGCCCGGGCTCGCCCTTGCCGAGTTCGCCTTCGGCCTCCTTCATGGCGCCCTCGGCGTCATCGAGGCTCTGGTCGCTCTTCATGCCGAGTTCCTTCATGCGGCGCTGCAATTGGTCGAGCCGCTGGCGCAGGGCCTCCTGCCGTTGCTGGAGTGACTGACCATCCTCGCCCTCTGCGCTTTGCTGGTCTTCGTCGCCCTGATCGCCCTTCTGTCCCTGACGACCCTGCTTGCCGTTCTGATTGCGAAACGTGTTGTCGCGCAGGTCCTGCTGGTCGCGGGTCATCTGGTCGAGTTCGTCGAGCGCGCGGTTCATCTCCCGAGCCATCGGGTTGGTCCCGCGCTGCGGACGCGCGCTCTGGAGATTTTCGAGCAGGTTTTGCAACTGCTCCATCATCCGCTGGGCTTCCGCCACCTGCCCGTTGCGCATCATCTCCTCAATGCGGTCGAGCATGGATTGGAGGTCTTGCGGGGTGACGGTGCGCGTATTGTTGTCGGCGCGGCTCTGCGGTTCCTGATCGCGGTCCTGACGATCGGCCTGCTGGGCGAGTTCGTTCATGAATTTATCGAGGGCCGCGCGCATCTGGTCCATCAGCTTGCGGATCTCGTCCGG
>CANBVC010000149.1 GCA_947372795.1 Beijerinckiaceae bacterium | reverse complement strand
CGCTTCGGCGAGGGCGACGACTGGCTGGAGATTCTGGGCTGCGGCATGGTCCACCCCAATGTGCTGCGCAACTGCGGCGTGGACCCCGACGAATATCAGGGCTTCGCCTGGGGCATGGGCATCGACCGCATCGCCATGCTGAAATACGGCATGCCCGACCTGCGCCCCTTCTTCGACGCCGACGTGCGCTGGCTGTCGCACTACGGCTTCAGGCCGCTGGATTTCCCGACATTGGCTGGTGGGTTGAGCGGGTGATTTTTTATTTCGATTGGAGTTAAAAATGGCTTGGGTTAGCAAAATTGAATTTGAGGAGGGTAATGGGAGGATGCAGCCCTCAAAAGTAACTGCTCGAATTAAACGTTTTTATTTAGATGGACAGACTTCAGTTCTGCAAATTGATACTCATGGATCGGAAGACAGGGAAAATCCGGGCAAGCAAAGCCATACTTTGCAATTTGGCCGGGAATCGGCCCAAGAATTGTTCGACGGTCTAAAAAATGCGTTCAATTTTCGTTGAGGCTGAGCGTCGCTAAAAAAAGTAGCGCGCAATAACAGCGGAAAATTGTTTCAACATATGGTCGCGAGCGCAGCCAAATTTGAGGCTCGTTTTATGAAAGTCATGTCGTCCACTGAGGCAAGAAGGGCGTTTGGGGAGATGTTTGACACCGCACCCTTTGAGCCCGTCCTTGTGACCCGGCGGAACCGCCCCGTTGCCGTTTTCTTGTCCATGCAAAATCTAGAGTACGTGATCTGGGGCGAGGAAGCCCTGCGCGCCCATGAAGAAGATTATTTGGGCGATGAGGCCATGCGAAAGCTTCTGGCTTTCAGCTTACCTGTCGACGATGCGGGGTAGATGAAATGCCGACGCTGCTTAGGTGGAGAGGGTATCGTTTCTTTTTCTATTCGGCGGATGGTTCCGAGCCCGCTCATATTCACGTTGCCAAAGATGGAAAAGAAGCCAAAATCTGGCTGAATGATATAACTGTCGCCATAAACATGGGCTTTGCATCCGTAGAGCTCAGCGAAATCATCCGGAAAGCGCGCGAGGAGCGCGTCAGCTTCTTGGAGGCCTGGAATGACCATTTTGCAAATTGAGCTTGAAGATAGCCGCCCCGTAGAGGCGAACTGCGATGGCGAAAGCCTCACCGTAACCCTTGCAGACGGTCGATCGGTCAGCACGCCTCTATGGTGGTATCCGCGTCTATTTAAGGCTTCGCCCGCCGCCCGAGCGCACACGGAACTCATGCCCCTGGGGATCCATTGGCCAGAGATCGACGAGGACATCAGCATCGCCAGCATGTTGCGCGGCGCCAAGGCGCCGGGAGCGCTGCCTCCAAGCCTTTGAAGCGGCGTCCAGCAACCCACGGGCCTTGAACCCCTCTCCCGCATTGGCTATTCCAACCCCATCGCCAAAGGAGACCAGCCGACGGCTGCTGGATCGCTCGGCTGGAGCACGTTTATGAAATTCACCCTCTCCTGGCTCAAGGATCACCTCGAAACCAGCGCTTCGACCGCCGAGATCGTCGATACGCTGACGCGCATCGGTCTTGAGGTCGAGCATGTCGACAATCCCGCTGAAAAGCTCAGGGATTTCGTCATCGCCCATGTGGTCGAGGCCAAGCCCCATCCCAACGCGGACCGCCTGCGCGTCTGTCTGGTGGACGCGGGCGGGGATGCTCCTGTGCAGGTCGTCTGCGGCGCGCCCAACGCCCGCGCAGGGCTCAAGAGCGTCTTCTCGCCGCCCGGAACCTATATTCCCTCCAAGGGGATCACGCTGGGCAAGGGCGTCATTCGCGGGGTCGAATCGAATGGCATGCTCTGCTCTGCCTTTGAGCTCGAGCTCTCCAACGATCACGAAGGCATCATTGAACTGCCTGTCGACGCCCCGGTCGGCCAGACCTATGTGTCCTATGCCGGCCTCGACGAGCCGGTCATCGAGATCAATCTCACGCCCAACCGCCCCGATGCGGCGGGCGTGCATGGCGTTGCGCGCGATCTCGCCGCCGCTGGCCTTGGCCGTCTCAAGGAACGCGACATCAAGCCCGTGGGCGGCGCTTTCCCTTGCCCCGTGGATGTGACGCTCGATCTCGCTCCTGCCGACAAGCATCTCGCGCCGCTCTTTGCGCTGCGGCTCGTGCGCGGGGTCAAGAATGGGCCATCGCCCGAGTGGATGCAGAAGCGCCTGAAGGAAATCGGCCTGCGGCCCATCAACGCGCTGGTCGACATCACCAATTACCTCACCTTCGACCGCGCCCGTCCGCTGCATGTCTTTGATGCGAAGAAGGTCGCGGGGAACCTCGTGGTGCGCCGCGCGAAGGCGGGCGAAGAATTGCTCGCCCTCGATGGCAAGACCTACAAGCTCGATGAAAGCAACGTCGTCATCTGCGACGACAACGGTGTCGAATCCATCGCTGGCGTTATGGGCGGCGAGACTTCGGGCTGCGATGAGGGCACGACTGACGTGCTCATTGAAAGCGCCCTGTGGGATCCACTGAACATCGCCCGCACCGGCCGTTCTCTCGGCATCGTCACTGATGCGCGCTATCGCTTCGAACGCGGCGTCGATCCCGCATTCACGGTTCCCGGCGCCGAGTTGGCGACGCATCTCGTGATGGAAATCTGTGGCGGCGAGGCTTCCACGCTCGTGGTGGCGGGGGCTGCGCCCGCACCGAAGGCCGCGATTGAATTCCCCTGGAGCGAGGTCAAGCGCCTGACCGGCCTCGACCTCACGACGTCGGAAATGGCCTCGATCCTCGAAACGCTCGGCTTCGGCGTCATGTCGCAGGCGAGCAATGCGGATCGGGTCTTCGTGCAGATCCCCAGCTGGCGCCCCGATGTCGAGGGCAAGGCGGACCTTGTTGAAGAGGTGCTGCGCATCGCCGGGCTTGACCGCGTGGTCTCGACGCCTCTGCTGCGCGAGGAACAGACCATCGGCAAGCCGATCCTTACCCTGCTGCAAAAGCGCACCCGCTCCGCGCGCCGTGCGCTCGCCGCGCGCGGGCTCGTCGAGGCGGTTACCTGGTCTTTCGTGTCGAAAGCGCGCGCCACCCTGTTTGGCGGGGGCGCGCCGGAGCTGGCGCTCGCCAATCCCATTGCGGCGGAACTCTCGGACATGCGTCCTTCCCTGCTCCCGGGCCTCATCGCAGCCGCGCAGCGCAATGCGGACAAGGGCCTTGGTGACGTTGCCCTCTTCGAAGTGGGCCAGGTGTTCAAGGGCGATGGCGAGCGCGACCAGCGCATGAGCGCGGCGGCCGTGCGCCGCGGCGGGGCGAAGCCCTCGGGCGCAGGGCGGCATTGGTCGGGCCGTGCGGAGAGCGTCGACGCTTTCGACGCCAAGGCGGACGTAATGGCCTTGCAGGCGACGCTTGGCGTTCCAGTCGCCGGTATGCAGCTCATCTCGGGCGCGCCGGCCTGGTTCCATCCGGGACGCTCGGGCACGCTGCAGTTTGGCCCCAAGAACATCATCGGCTATTTCGGCGAGCTGCATCCGCGCGTGCTTGAGGCGCTCGATGTGCAAGGCCCCATCGTCGCCTTCGAGATCCTGCTCGATGACATTCCCCCGCCCAAGGCCAAGCCCACCAAGACCAAGGGCAAGCTTGAGGTCTCCGACTTCATGCCGCTTGAGCGTGATTTCGCCTTCGTGGTGGATCGCGCCGTCAAGGCGGGCGACATCCTGCGCGCAGCTCAGGGCGCTGATCGCGCCTTGATCACAGGCGCTGACGTCTTCGACGTCTATGAAGGAACGGGCGTTCCCGAGGGCAAGAAGTCGGTCGGGATTTCGGTGACGCTCCAGCCGCGCGAGAGCACATTGACCGACGCAGACATCGAGGCGGTCGCCGCCAAGGTCGTCTCGGAAGTATCGAAAAAGACTGGCGCGGCGCTGCGGGGCTGAGGCCGCGCCGACGCCCGCCCAACGAAAAAGGCCCGCTCGGTTGAGCGGGCCTTTCCAATTCTAAGGCGCTGCTAATCAGGCGGTCGCGGGAAGCGCGGCCTTGGCCTGGTCGACGATCGCCTTGAAAGCCGCAGGCTCATTGATGGCGAGTTCGGAGAGGACCTTGCGGTCGATCTCGATGCCAGCGCGGCTGAGGCCGTCGATGAAGCGGCTGTAGGTCATGCCGAATTCCCGAACGCCAGCGTTGATGCGCTGGATCCAGAGAGCGCGGAAGGTGCGCTTCTTGTTCTTGCGGTCGCGATAGGCGTACTGCATCGCCTTGTCGACGGCGGCCTTCGCTGCGCGGATGGTGTTCTTGCGACGGCCATAGAAGCCCTTGGCGGCTTCGAGGGTCTTCTTGTGCTTGGCATGGGCTGTTACGCCACGTTTAACGCGAGCCATGGCTGATCTCCTGTGACTTCAAAAAGGTTCGTACGAGGGGGCAGGACTTCAGCCGTTAGGCAGGAAGTACTTGATGATGTTGTCGCCGTCCGTCTTGAACAGGACATTGGTGCCGCGCAGGTTACGAATCTGCTTCTTGGTCCGCTTGATCATGCCGTGGCGCTTGCCGCGCTGGGCGTAGAGCACCTTGCCGGTGCCTGTGATCTTGAAGCGCTTCTTGGCGCCTGATTTGGTCTTCAACTTGGGCATTTTGCTCTCCTTGAGCCTCGCGGCCCCTGGTGTTTGGTCCAGTCATCCTCGATAGGATGAATGGTTCGCATCGGAATGAGCGATTGAACCGCCACGGCAGCCCTTCGGCCGGTCGGTTCAGGTCGGGCTGTATAAGCGAAAGGCCGGTGGCTTGGCAAGCCTTCTGTGGCGAGACGATGATTCGCGCCCGAACGGCCCCACATATCGCCATAATAGTCAGGGATATGCGTCACCTTCGCCGCTTTCGGGGCTGCTCAGGCGCTTTCAGGGTCGCAACGCCTGTGTTAGAAGGCGCAGGTTATGACCGGGTGGGAGCCCGGATGGTGGGCGCGTGGGTGGCTCACCCAATTGGAAAGCGAAGGATCGTGATGAGCGAACGGCGCTCGAGCTTCGGATATGAAGACCTGCTCGCCTGTGGGCGCGGCGAACTCTTTGGTCAGGGTAACGCCCAGTTGCCGTTGCCCCCCATGCTGATGTTCGACCGGATCACGGAGATCTCCGAGACCGGCGGCGCGAACGGCAAGGGCCTGATTCGCGCGGAATTCGACATCAAGCCCGACCTCTGGTTCTTCGGCTGCCATTTCCAGGGCGACCCCGTCATGCCCGGCTGCCTTGGCCTTGACGCCCTTTGGCAGCTCTGCGGCTTCTATCTTGGTTGGCTCGGCTCGCCCGGCCGTGGCCGCGCCCTTGGCGTCGGCGAGGTGAAGTTCACCGGCCAGGTCCTGCCCAGCGTCAAGAAAGTCGTGTACGGCATCGATTTCAGGCGCGTGTTCCGCACCAAGCTGGTGTTGGGCATCGCCGACGGCTTTGTCGAGGCCGACGGCGTGCGTATCTATGAGGCCAAGGATTTGCGCGTCGGGCTGTTCCAGCCGGACGCCTGAGCCTCCCAAATTCATCTGTTCGCAGGAGAAACGTATGAGACGGGTTGTCGTCACCGGCATGGGGATCGTCTCCTCAATCGGCAATAATGTGCAGGAGGTCGCGACCTCCCTGCGCAACGCCACCCCCGGCATCGTGCGGGCGGATAAATATGCCGAGCTGGGTTTCCGTTGCCAGGTTCACGGCGCCCCCACGCTCGATCCCGAGACGTTGGTGGATCGCCGCGCTATGCGTTTCCACGGCGGCGGCACGGCCTGGAACCATGTGGCCATGGATCAGGCCATCGCGGATTCGGGTCTTGAAGAATCCGATATCTCCAACGATCGCACCGGCATCATCATGGGCTCGGGCGGTCCTTCCGCGCGCACACTCGTGGAAGCGGCCGACATCACCCGCACCAAGGGCCCCAAGCGCGTTGGCCCCTTCGCGGTGCCCAAGGCTATGTCCTCCACGGCTTCGGCAACCCTCGCCACCTGGTTCAAGATCCGGGGCGTGAACTATTCCATCTCCTCGGCCTGCTCCACCTCGGCCCATTGCATCGGCAATGCGGCGGAGATGATCCAGTGGGGCAAGCAGGATGTGATGTTTGCAGGCGGCTGCGAGGAGCTCGACTGGACCCTGTCCGTGCTCTTCGACGCAATGGGCGCCATGTCGTCTAGCTATAACGACACGCCCGGCACGGCCTCACGCGCCTATGACAAGACCCGCGATGGTTTCGTCATCGCTGGCGGCGCCGGCGTTCTCGTGCTCGAGGAATATGAACACGCCAAGGCGCGCGGTGCGAAGATCTACGCCGAACTCGTTGGCTATGGCGCGACCTCGGATGGCCATGACATGGTCGCCCCCTCGGGCGAAGGCGCCATGCGCTGCATGCGTCAGGCCCTCGCCACCGTGAAGACGCCTGTCGACTACATCAACCCCCACGCGACCTCCACGCCCATCGGCGATCTCAAGGAGATCGAGGCGATCCGCGCCGTCTTCGGCGACAAGATTCCTCCGATATCGGCCACAAAATCGCTCACGGGCCATTCGCTGGGTGCGGCGGGCGTGCAGGAGGCGATCTATTCGCTCTTGATGATGCAGCATGGCTTCATCGCCGAGAGCGCCAACATCACCGAAATCGACCCCGCTTTCGCCGACATGCCTATCCTGCGCAAGCGTCAGGACAATGCGCAGCTCGGTACGGTCCTTTCGAATTCGTTCGGCTTTGGCGGCACCAACGCCACGCTGGTGATGAAGCATATCGATCTGTGACGCAGACGGGGCCGTCGCGCGACGCGTCACGGCCCCTCTCTGTAACGATTTGCAATCATTTGTTACTTTGTCAAAGCTGCGATCCGGGCGACGAGTTATTCGTGAACGCTCAAGCTGCGGCGCGTTCTTGACGTGAAGGGAAGACTGGCTTGTTGATGCAAGGAAAACGCGGCCTCATTATGGGCGTCGCCAACGATCATTCGATCGCTTGGGGAATCGCTAAGGCCATCGCCGCGCAGGGCGCAGAACTCGCCTTCACCTATCAGGGAGACGCCTTGGGCAAGCGGGTGAAGCCGCTGGCCGAAAGCATTGGCTCCGAAATCGTTCTGCCGTGCGACGTTGAAGATATCGCCAGCGTCGACGCCGTCTTTGACGAGCTCGCCCAGCGTTGGGGTAAGCTCGATTTCGTCGTCCACGCCATCGGTTTTTCTGACAAGAACGAACTCAAGGGCCGTTATATCGAGCAGACCACGCGCGAAAATTTCTCGCGCACCATGGTCATCTCCTGCTTCTCCTTCACCGAAGTGGCGCAGCGCGCCGCGAAAATGATGAACGAGGGCGGCTCGCTCCTCACCCTGACCTATGGCGGCGCCACGCGGGTCATGCCGAATTACAATGTCATGGGCCTCGCCAAGGCGGCGCTGGAATCCAGCGTGCGCTATCTTGCGAGCGACCTTGGCCCGCAGTCCATTCGCGTCAACGCCATTTCAGCGGGCCCCATTCGCACTTTGGCAGGCGCCGGGATTGGTGAGGCGCGGGCCATGTTCGCCTTCCAGCGCTCCCATTCTCCCCTGCGCCGTGCGGTCACGATCGAGGATGTGGGCGGTTCTGCGCTCTATCTTCTCTCCGACCTTTCTTCCGGCGTCACCGGTGAAGTTCATTTCGTCGACGCGGGCTACAACGTCATTTCCATGCCCCGTCCGGAGGACATGAAGGGCGACGAGGATTGATCCGTCGCTCTTTTGCTTTTCTTTTCTGACGTTTTCAGCATAATCTCGACAATAATTTTTAGAATTGATTTGAGAGGTTCAGATGGTCGTTTCCGGGCCGCAGGGCACGCCTGCGCCACAACCCGCGCTATCGCTTTCTTTCGCTCAGATTTTGGCCGTTGGTTTTCTCGTCTGCCTCGCCATTTCCTGGCCGCCGATCAGAACCGTCTGGCTTGAA
>CANBVC010000148.1 GCA_947372795.1 Beijerinckiaceae bacterium | reverse complement strand
GCGGGCGCGCAGCCCTCGACCTCGGTGACGGAGCTGCACGGCGAACTCGCCACCCTCGACTGGCAGGCCCCCGCCGCAGTGACGAAGGCCGCCCCGGCGCGCGACGCCATGGCCGACAAACGCGCGGAAGCGCGGATGAAGGGCTATGTGGGCGAGTCCTGCCCCGAATGCGCGAACTTCACGCTGGTGCGCAACGGCACCTGCCTGAAGTGCGACACCTGCGGCTCGACCACGGGTTGCTCTTGATCTGGGTTGCGTAGGGTAGCGTTAGTTGAGTGAGTGTGTGTTGAGTTAGTTGCGTGCGTTTTCGTAGCGTTGCGTGAGTTAGCGTAACAAGTCACATCAATGACAGCGGGGTCGGCATGGTCGATCCCGCTGATTTGAAGAAGAAAATATTGGGGAGCCGGGGGATAAATTTTACCGGCAGTATAGCTGCCTTCACTAGACAGTGAGGTATTCATGACTAAGAGATTTAGCGCCGATGTAGAGAGCTTAAGTGGTGGGCATCACGTCGTACGCGCTTATCAATTGGAAGATCGTCAACGGGAGATGTTTCCAGTTATATATGAGGCGGAGATCGAATTTTGTGATCCGAACCCCAAAACTGCCGACGCTTGGGGAGACGTAATCGTATCTGGCGATAGGTTTTTGGTTAAAACAGACAAAGGGGGGCTGCTTACTCGTGGATCGGAGTGGGTAGTAGCTCAATTGATTCCCGAGATCGGTCTCAGTTGCCCAGACGTAGGCATCATACGGATGCGGTCAACGGATGAGTATTTCTTTGGTTCTAAATATACTCCAGTTGCAGATAAAGTTAAGACTCGTCAAATTCTTCACTCTGGAGAATCCCAAAAACATATTGGCTTGAAAGCAGCCCTTTCGGCGGCTTTCGCAATGGATATGTTTCTGAATAACGAAGATCGTCATGACGAGAATTTTTTACTGCATTACGCCTCTTCAGGGCGGCGGATTCTTCTGTTGATTGACCATGCCCGATGCCTGTTTTCTGCCTGGCCGATCCAGCAATATTTGCCAGAGAGCTGCAACACTCGTTCGACGGCGAAGAAATCGTTCTTGTGCCATGGCTTCGATCTAGAGGCAGCCTTATACACGCTTGATCAGATTGCCAAGGTTGCTCCCCAAAAGGTAATCGAGATACTAAGACAGGTCCCTAAAGGTTGGGTGCCTGAGCAGGTGGCGGATGAATTTAGCGCTTGGTGGGGTAGTCCGGCATTTAGGGAAAGGCTTGCGGCGCTGAGAATGGGGTTTGAAGATGGATCGCTCCTATAGCTTTGCGTTAATACGTTTCGCTCCAGATAAAATGCGGGGAGAGCGGCTTAACATTGGGGTGATCGTGTTCGATGAACATGGTTCTGATGTCCGTTTGTCTCGTAGGCTAGACCGTGTTCGCGTGATGTCGGCTGCGCTGGATCCAGAAGCTGTTTCAATCTTAGCTAATGAGTTGGCGAATCTTGACGCATCAAATCTCCGCGATGGCATGGAAACTGTCTCCGACCGACTGAACGCTTTGTCAGGAATTGGTCCGCTAGCTTTGTCTGAGCTGGGTACCTTTGCCGCCGATAAAAGTGGCGGCTACGAAGAGCGGGTTCAGCAAATATTGCGGCACTATGTTGAGCCAGAGCCCGCCTTGTCGAAGGTTGTGAAGAAGAAATCGAAATTATTTTCGGAAGTTAAAAACGCCTTTAAAAGTCAGAGAGTTCTTGCTGCAAAGGACGAGGGACTGGATTCGCACCGAATTCTCGTCTCTCATGAAATTAATGAAGGTCTTTTTGCTGATTTGATCTTAAAAAACGGAGTATATCACGTCGTTCAAACTGTCGATTTTCAAAGCAGCGAGCGCGCTTTGCGAAGATCAATATCAAGTATAGCAGTTTCAGCTCTCGTTCTTGAGAGTGCGAGGATGAGGTTTGGGCCCGAAACTAAAAGCCGCATTGTTTATCAAGCTCCCTCCGTTATTGAGCAGCTGGCTCGGCCGTCGCTGGATGCTGCTCAGCATCAGGGGGCGGAGTTAATCAACTGGGCGAGCATTGAAGATAAACGTAAATTTATAAATACTATGTCAGCTTTAGCTACTCCGCAGGAAATCGATAGTCTGGTCGCCGTTTCGCAACAAGATAGATTGTTTCATTAGCCTCCCCTCACATCACCGTCGCCAAAAACCACGGCAGCAGCGCCAGCGACATGAGCGTCGACAGGATCACCAGTCCCGCCACTTCCTCCGCGCCCGTCTCGTAGCGGGCGGCGAACATGTAGTTGTAGACGGCGGAGGGCATGGAGCTTTGGGTCACCACGACGCCGCGCGCGAGGCCGTCGAGGCCCAGCAGGGTCGCCACTAGCCAGCCAATGGCGAAGCCGCCCAGAAGTCGCGCGAGCGAAAAGAGGACGCCGCGTTTCAGCGACTGGATCTTGAGCTGCGCCAGCGAGTAGCCCAGCGATAGCAGCATCAGGGGCACAGTGAGCCCCCCGGTGATATGGACCGCGCGCGAGACGGCGGCGGGCAGGGCGAGGCCGGTCAGGGCGAGCGTGATGGCGAGGGCTATGGCCCAGATGAGGGGCATGCGCAGCAATTCGCGGAAGGTGATCCCCCGCGCGGCGATGGCTTGGCCCAGGGTGAAGTTCGCCAGCGACGCGATGGTGAAATAGGCGATGGAGAGGGCGAAGCCCGCCGGGCCGAAGGCGAAGAGCGTCAGCGGCAGGCCCATATTGCCGGTGTTGGAGAAGGTCAGGGAGGGCAGGTAGGTCGGAACCGACTGGCCCGTGGCCCGCACCAGCCCATAGCCAAGCGCCATGGCCAGCCCATGACACATGGCGGAGGCAAGGGCGATGACGCCAAGCGCCCCCAGTTGCAGCCCAGCACCCGACAGGCTGTCGATGACGAGGCAGGGCGTGCCCACAGCCGTCACCATCAGCGAAACGAAGGTGGGATCGAAGGGCTTGCCAGCGCGCGCCCAGCCATAGCCGATGGCGGCCACGAGGAACACGGGCATGACCACATCGAAGAGAATGCCGAGAATCTGCATGGCGCCGGTATAGCCCGGGGCTAAGGGAATGGCGACGGCGCGTGGCTCGCGATCAAGGCCCCACGACCCCCACCCCGTCCGCTGGCGCGGCCGACCCTCCCCACAGGGGGGAGGTATGGTCGCTAAACCTCTGAATTTTAGGAAAGAAACGCCTGCAGTTCTTCTCCCCCTTGGGGGGAGGGGCAGGGGCGGGGGTCTGCGCATGCTGATCGTGAGCGGCTTACGCGGGAGGAGGCCGGATTCCCGCCCCGCTCTCCATTGCTTTACGGGCGGGCGTGGTTATAGTCCGCGCCGAATTGGGCGTCTGGCCGCTTTGCGCCGGGGGCCGTCCTGCTGGAGCTTGCAACGACCATGAACTTCATTACGCCCGCTTACGCCCAGGCCGTCGGAGCCGCTGGCCCGACCGAATTCGTGATGCAGCTGGTGCCCTTCGCGGTCATCCTCGTCATCATGTATTTCATGATCATGCGGCCCCAGCAGAAGCGCGCCAAGGCTCATCAAGAGATGATCACCAATGTGCGCCGTGGCGATACGGTGGTGACGGCTGGCGGCCTGATCGCCAAGGTTTCTCGCACCGTTGACGACGCCGAGGTCGAGGTCGAGATCGCTCAGGGCGTCAAGGTTCGCCTCCTGCGCGCCATGATCTCCGAAGTGCGCAGCAAGGGCGAGCCGGTCAAGGACTGACACCAACGCCCCGCGACCCCATTTAGGTTATCCCTAGAAGATAGCCAAAGCCCGAGAGCCGCTCATGTTCCGTTTTCCGCGCTGGAAGATCGCCTCGATCGTCGCCATGAGTCTGGCGGCCTTCCTGATCATCCTCCCCAGCTTCCTGTCGAAGGCGACCTTCGATCAGGTCAAGGCGAAGATGCCGAAGTGGATTCCCTTCGAACAGGTGGTGCTCGGGCTCGATCTGCAGGGCGGGGCGCATATCCTGCTCGAGGTCGATCAGAATGACGTGATCCGGACCATGGTGGGCAACCTGCGCGACGACGCCCGGCGCATCGTGCGCGAGGAGAATGTGCGCAGTCTGGCCGGCGGCTACGGCGTGCAGGGGCGCACCCTGCAGTTCCGCATCGCCGACGCCAATGACCGCAACAAGATCCTGCCGAAGCTGCGCCAGCTTGGCGCGAGCGGCCCCTCCGCCATGGGGACTGCGGGCGCTCAGAATATCGAGATCTCCGTGGCCGATGATGGCCTCATCCGGATGACCGTCACCGATGCGGGCCTTATCGACAAGACCCGCCGCGCGGTTGAGCAGGGCATCGAGGTCATCCGCCGCCGCGTCGACGCGCTTGGCACGACCGAGCCCAACATCCAGCGTCAGGGCAATGACCGCGTGCTGGTTCAGGTGCCGGGCCTGCAGGACACTGGCCGCCTGAAAGAGCTGCTGGGCACGACGGCCAAGCTCGAATTCCGCCTCGTGGCGGATGCCGGCTACAATCCCGCTGATGTGGAGATGCTGGCGCAGGTCGACCAGCCCGGCACGCTGCCGGTTGAAAAGCAGGTCATGGTGCAGGGCGAGGACCTGACAGATTCGCAGCCCGGCTTTGATCAGCGCACCTCCGAGCCCGTGGTCAATTTCAAGTTCAACATCCGTGGCGGCCAGCGCTTCGGCGAGGTGACGGCGGCCAATGTCGGCAAGCCCTTCGCCATTGTGCTCGACAACAAGGTGATCTCCGCGCCCCGTATTCTGAGCCCCATCACGGGCGGATCGGGTCAGATCTCCGGCCGCTTCACCGTTGAGCAGGCTAACAATCTCGCGATCCTGCTGCGCGCGGGCGCGCTGCCCGCCAAGATGAACATCGTGGAAGAGCGTACGGTGGGCCCCGGCCTTGGTCAGGACTCCATCGACGCTGGCAAGCTCGCCGCCTATGTCGCGGGCGTGCTGGTGGTCTGCTACATGCTCACGACCTATGGCGTCTTCGGCGTCTTCGCCAATGTGGCGCTGGGCATCCATATCGCCATGATCTTCGCCTCGCTGATCCTGTTGCAGGCGACGCTGACGCTGCCGGGCATCGCGGGCATCGTGCTCACTATCGGCATGGCGGTGGATTCGAACGTGCTGATCTATGAGCGCATCCGCGAGGAATCGCGCGCTGGCCGTTCGGTCATCTCTGCGCTGGACGCGGGCTTCACCCGCGCCTTCGCCACCATCGTCGACTCCCAGTCGACCATGATGGTCGCGGCGGTGATCCTTTATTTCTTGGGCACGGGTCCGGTGCGCGGCTTCGCCGTGTCGTTGGGCTTGGGCATTCTCACCACTATCGTCACGGCCGTCACCATGACGCGGATGATGATCGCGCTGTGGTATCGCTGGCGTAAGCCAACGACCCTGCCGATCTGACGGGAGCCAACCGATGCTGCGTTTTCGCCTCGCCCCCGACAATGTGAAGTTCGGCTTCATGCGCTTCCGGCGCGTGAGCTACCCATTCTCGGCCATCCTATCCGTCGTCTCGGTGGTCTTGTTCCTGACGGTCGGCCTCAATTTCGGCATCGACTTTTCGGGCGGCACGCTGTTTGAGGTGCGCGCGAAACAGGGGCAGGCGGACCTGACCGGCCTGCGCGCGCTGGGCGACAAGCTGGGCCTTGGCGATGTGGAGGTGCAGGCCTTCGGCGGGGGCGTCGACGCCACCATGCGCGTGCGCTTGCAGCCGGGCGGCGACGCGGCCCAGCAGGCGGTCGTGGAAAAGGTGCGCGCCGTCATCGTGAATGACTACGAGGTCCGCCGCGTCGAGGTGGTGGGGCCGCGCGTTTCTGGCGAGCTGGTGCAGTCGGGCACGCTGGGCGTGGTGCTCTCGATCATCGCGGTCTTGACCTATCTGTGGTTCCGCTACGAATGGCCGCTGGCGGTGGCCGCTGTCATCGCGACAATGCACGATCTTTTGCTGACCGTGGGCTTTTTTGCGGTCACGCAGCTTGAGTTCAACCTCACCTCCATCGCGGCCATTCTCACCATCGTGGGTCTGTCGCTGAACGAGACTGTCGTTGTGCTCGACCGTATTCGCGAGATCATGCGCAAGTACAAGAAGGCGCCGATGACGGAGATCATCGATCTGTCGATCAACGCCGTTCTCTCGCGCACCATCATGACCTCGACGACGACGCTTATCGCGCTGCTTGCGCTGGTCTTCTTTGGTGGGCATGTGATCCGTTCGTTCTCGCTGGCGATGATGTGGGGCGTGATCGTGGCCATGTATTCGTCCATCTTCATCTGCTCGCCGGTGCTGATCTACCTCAACCCGCGCATGAGCGAAGGCGAGGCGGAAGCGGCGCCTGCCCCCAAGGGCGGCAAGTCCAAGGCGAGCGCCAAGCCCGCAGTCTGATCCGCTGAGCGGGAACGCACGCTTGCGCTCCCGCATTGCCCAGCAGGCGAGGCTTTGATGTCCGATAAACGCTACGACGGTTTTGTTCCGGGATCCCATGTGATCGACGGCTATGGCGGCGGGGGCTTTCGCTTCGCCGACATGTCCCATCGCGGCTCCATTCTCGTGCTGCCCTCGGGCGTGAGCGCCTGGGCCCCCGTGAGCGCGCAGGAGATCACGCCCGCCAGCCTGCAGGCGCTCTTTGATGAGCCAAGGGGCGCGGTTGAGCTTCTGCTCATAGGCACTGGCCGCGATCTTGCGCCGCCTAGCCCCGAGCTGCGCGCCGCCCTGCGGGAGGCAGGCGTCAGGGTGGACAGTATGGCCACGGGCGCCGCCATCTCGACCTATAACATTCTCCTTGGCGAGCGCCGCCGCGTCGCCGCAGCCCTGCTGGCGACTCCGTGAACGACGAAGTGGAAGATCCGCGTCTCGGCGAGGCCTATGATTATTGCGAGACGCTGCTGCGCGAGCATGATCCCGACCGCTGGCTCGCCTGCCTCTTTGCGCCATGGCGCCATCGCAAGCATCTGCATGCGCTCTACGCCTTCTCGCTGGAGGTGGCGCGGGTGCGCGAGATCGTTTCCGACCCCATGCCGGGCGAGATCCGCTATCAGTGGTGGCGTGATGCGCTGGAGGGGGAGGCGCGCGGCGA
Source organism: Beijerinckiaceae bacterium (assembly GCA_947372795.1). Taxonomy (GTDB): domain Bacteria; phylum Pseudomonadota; class Alphaproteobacteria; order Rhizobiales; family Beijerinckiaceae; genus Terripilifer. The sequence goes on along the minus strand of CANBVC010000148.1, from coordinate 873 downwards.
CATCGCCGCCCATCCCGTCGCCTCGGCTCTGCTCGATACGGTGAAGCGTTTCAAGCTGCCCCGTGCGGCCCTGACCAACCTCGTCGACGCCCGCACCTTCGACCTCTACGACGATCCCATGCCGGGCCTGCGCCAGCTTGAGGGCTATGGCGGGGAGACCTCCTCGGCCCTGATCCGCATGGCCAGCCTGATCCTCTCCGAAGGCCGCGACCCCGGCGGGGCGGACGCCGCAGGCCATGGCGGCCTCGCCTTCGCCATCACGGGCCTGCTGCGGGCCTTGCCCTGGCACGGCGCGCGCGGACAGGTCTATGTGCCCGCCGATGTGCTGAAGGAGGCGGGAGCGAGCGGGGCGGACCTTATCGCCGGGCGCCCCTCCGAGGGCGTCAACAAGGCGCTCGCCCAGATGCGCGCCATCGCCCGCAAACACCTCGCCGCCGCCCTTGAAGGCGTCAAGACGGTTGAGCCCGTGGCCCGCCCCGCCTTCCTGCCGCTGGCCCTGGTGGAGCCCTATCTCGCCGCCATGGAAAAGCCGGGCTACGACCCCTTCAAGACGGTCATTCAGACACCCCAATGGCGCCGCCAGTGGCGGCTGTGGGTGGCCGCGCGGCGGTGGTGAGGGTTTAGCTTCCCCCCGTCTGTGCGCCCGTCCTATACTGACCGCCAAAGCGGTCGTTCAGAAGGCCGTGCGGGGGAGGGGTTTGTGACGGCGCTTTTATTCACGCCTTTTGAAATGCGCGGGCTGACGCTCGAAAATCGCATCGTGCTTTCGCCCATGTGCCAATATGCAGCGACGGATGGGAACGCTTCGGATTGGCATCTGATGCATCTGGGGCAATTCGCCTGCGCCAATGTTGGGCTCATCATCACCGAGGC
>CANBVC010000147.1 GCA_947372795.1 Beijerinckiaceae bacterium | reverse complement strand
CCCGCCTCCTTCATCAGGTCCCATAGCGTCTGTGAGACGGTGATAGCGTTGCCGCCCCTGGCGAGCGCAAGCGGCGCTTCAAGCTCAACCGCCAGCGACCCAAGGCCCAGCGTCGTCGCGATGGGTAAGGGGGCAGGCATATGCGCCGCGTCGATGTGGCCGATCGATATGCGGTCGCGCACCGCCGCCCAGGACTGCTCGCGCAACAGGCGAAGTTCAAGGCCCTCGGCCAGCGCAAAGCCCTTGGCGCGCGCCACGATAAGGGGGGCGGCGTCCAGCAAAGGCAGGAAGCCGGCCGCAATTTCGGTCTGCCTGTGAACCGCGGTCATCCCGTCACTCCAGAAGCCCAGCCGCGAGGGTCAGTCCCTCGGCGACTTCGGCCAGTTTCCTATTTTGCCGCATGGCGGATTTGCGGAGCAGGTCGTAAGCGTCTTGCTCGCTGACGCCTTTATTCCGCATGAGAATGCCCTTCGCCCGCTCAATGATCTTGCGTTCGGCGAGAGCGCTCCGCGTTTCCTCAAGCTCGCGCTGCAGCCGAGAAAATGCGTTGAACCGAGCTATGGCGAGGTCAAGTATGGGCTTCACCCGTTCCTTGCGCAGGCCGTCCACAATATAGGCGGAGACCCCGGCGTCGATGGAAGCGGTCATGGCGGCCATGTCGGAATGATCGACAAACATGGCGATCGGGCGGCGCACGGCCCTGGACACTGCGAAGGCGGCCTCCAGACTATCGCGATTAGGATTGCCAAGATCGATGAAGATCATGTCGGGATCGCTGTCGACGATGCTGCGCAAGAGGGCGTCGGTTTCGGTCACGACGGTCAAATGGCGGTAGCCCGCTTCGCGCAATCCGTCTTCAATGACGGATGCGCGGAGGCGGTTGTCGTCGATCACCAGAATGCGAAGCCCATCATTGGTCATGGAACGCAAGATGCAAGTTTCGTGCGCATTAGAGGCCTCCGTCGCCGATCCCTTCGCTAGTAGCCAATTCGGACCGGACGGAAAAGCTCCTTTCCAGAAAAAGCCGCGTTCCGACGTTGAACCGGGGTGGTCCATGCTCGACAATGGAAGCTATGACTTTGTGGCCACGTGAACCTATCAAGATAGGAAACTGACATGAAGGCTGGCATCACCCACACGCAAGGCCATGGGCGGACTCATTGTCTTGAGGCGGGCGCGGGGCCTGTCGTCATCCTCATGCATTCGAATGGCAATTCAGCCTATGAATATGAGGACGTGCTGCCGATCCTCTCGAAGAGCTATCGCGTCATCGCTGTCGACTATCCCGGGCACGGTGATTCTGAGCCCCTGAAGCGGCACTACTCCGTCGGGGATTACGCTGATTTCACCGTCGCTTTCATGGATGCGTTGAAAATCCCCAAGGCCAGCGTGCTCGGTTCTTCGATCGGCGGCGCCGTCGCGGTTGATCTTGGCGTGCGCCATGCTGATCGCGTCGAGAAACTGTTTGTAGTTGAGAGCCCTATCCGCACATCCGAGCAATGGGCTGAGCGTTGGCTCGCCACGGAAAAAGGTTATGGCGCAGTCATACAGACAATGGAGCAGGTACGCCCGCGCCTGCGCAATCTTACCGAGCCCGTGCTCGAGCGCTGGAATATCGATCGCAGCAAGGCAGGCACTTGGGCGATGATGGCGGTCATGTGGGCGCTTCGCGAATATGACGTTATCGCCAATATTCCGAAGATCCGCGCCCCGACGCTGGCGATTTACGGCTCCAAAAGTCCGCATCCCCACGGGCTTGCGACCTTCGAGAAATTGCTGCCCCAAGCCAGCCGCGCACAAATGGCCGATTGCGGACATTTTCCCATGATCGACGATCCGGTTGAACTTTCGCGCCTGATCGACGCGTTCATCAGGGGGTGAAATCAGGGAACAAGTCTATTTCGAAAATAGAGGATTTCCTCAACTCGTCGCCGGGCTTATTTTTCCACGAGACCTTGGGGTTGAGAGGTGGGAGAGATCATGCGTCTTGGTTATTTTACGATGCCGATGCATCCGATTGATCGCAATTGGACGCAGACCGTGCAGGAAGACCGCGAAACCATCATCCTCGCAGACAAACTCGGTTTTCATGACGCTTTCGTCGGCGAGCATCTGACGGATAGGCTTGAGAACGTCACCAACAGCATGATCTTTCTCGCGACTCTTATCTCCGAGACCAAGCAGATCAAGCTCGGGACGGGCACGTCGAATTTCTCGCAGATGCATCCGACCCTCATCGCCTCCAACGCGGCCATGATGGATCATCTCGCCAAGGGCCGGTTCATCTTCGGCATCAGCGCAGGCGCTTTGCCGACCGACGCTGAGGCGCTGCAGAATCTTGATAAAGACCGCCAGAAGATGTTCGAGGATTCCATCGACGTCATTCTTGAGATCTGGACGCGCGAGGCGCCCTACGACATCAATTTGCCGGGCAACCAGTTCAAGGTGTCGACACGCCAGACGGCGAAGTTCGATCTGGGTGTGGGCTGTCTTGCCAAGCCCTTGCAGCAGCCTTGTCCCGAAATCGTTGGCACGGTGGTCGCACCCTTCTCCAAGGGCGTCGTCGCCATGGGTCGGCGCAATTTTCATCCGCTTTCTGCAAACTTCCTGCTCTCCAAATGGGTCAAGACTCATTGGCTCTCCAAGGGCGTTCTTGCGAAGGGCAATGGGGAGTTGGTCGAGCGCGCCGTGCAGATCGTTCGTCTGCTCGGCTCTGAAGTCGCTACGCCCGATGAAGCGCGGGAAATTCTTGGTCTTGGAAAGCCGGCGTGAACGAAAAGCCGGTTCCCTTTCTTGAATATTGCGACGTCAAGAATGAGCCCGCGCCAGCAGGGCTGGCGCGCCTTTCCGTCGAGGTCAGGCCGGAAATCTGCAATACGCGCGGTCACGCTCATGGCGGGCTGATGATGACGATGCTCGATGTGGCGCTAGGGCGCGCGACAGCGTGCAGGGGCCTTTAGTTTCATGACCATCGATCTGCACACGTCCTTCCTGAAGCCAGGGGCAGGGCGCCTTGTGGCCGAGGGGCGGCGCACCGGTGGAGGGCGCTCGATCCTATTTTGCGCCGGAGAGATCCGCGACGAGGCGGGCGACATCGTCGCGACTGCGAACGGCGTATTTAAGCCGATCACGCCGCGCCCGGAGTAATTTGAGGCCCGGCCTTCGCGGTCAGGGGAAGAGTACGCCCGGCCTGACACCCGCTTTCTTCAAGATCATTGCCAGCGGGCAGAAGCCGGTGAAGGCTGCCTGGAGAAGATTGAGCCCGACGAACAGGTTCAGCAGGAAGAAGAGCGGGCTCACAAACCATCCCAAAGCCAAGCTGGTCGTGACCATGAGCCCGGCGAATGCAGCGACGTAGCGGTCGATATTCATGGTTATGCCTCCATATAACTCATTGGAGCCTTCAGCGTCGCCCGCAACGGTGCGGGCTTGCTGAATATATTAACACTTGCTAATTTAGATTAATCTAATACAAGACGTCAAGGTAAATTTATGTGAGGCGCCTATGCGATTTTCAGTCTTGATATCAGCCCTTCTGGCCACCGCCCCTGTTATGGCGGGTGAATTCACGATCGCGCCTGAACAAATTGACGATCGCAAGGCGGTCCTCGCCACGGTGGAGCCGGTCCGCCAGCTCGTCGCTCGCGCCCGCATCGGGGGGACGGTGATGAACCTGAATGTGCGCGAAGGCGACGCGGTCGAGACGGGGCGGCAGATTGCAGTCGTCACCGACCAGAAACTCGTTCTACAGCTGCAGGCGCTCGAGCAACGCATTCGTTCTTTAGAGGCCCAGCGAGACCAGGCCCGCGTCGACTATGAACGCGTGCAGGAATTGCAGCGGCGCGGGGTCAGCACGCAGGCGCAACTCGACCTTTCGCGCACCACTATGGATGTCGCCGAGCGCACCTTCGCCGCCATGCAGGCGGACCGCAGAGTCATCGACCAGCAGATGAGTGAAGGCGAGGTGCTGGCGCCGGGCGCAGGCCGCGTGCTCAGCGTATCGGTCTCCGAGGGTCGCGTCGTTCTGCCGGGCGAATCCATCGCGACGCTGGCTGAAGAGCGTTACATTCTCCGCCTCTCCTTGCCCGAGCGTCACGCTCAAATCCTGAAGGCGGGCGACCGTGTTTCAATTGCCGCCCGCGGCGCAAGCGAGGATGAGCCTGATCAGCGCCGAACCGGGCAAATTAGGCTTGTCTATCCTGAAATCACCGGCGGTCGTGTTATCGCTGATGTCGAGGTGGAGAGGCTTGGGGATTATTTCGTTGGCGAGCGCACCCGTGTCTATGTCTCCACCGGAAAGAGAACCGCCTTTCTCGCTCCCTCCGCCGCCCTTTACGCCCGTGCAGGAAACTTTTTCGTGCGTCTGAACTCGGGCGCTGAAGTCGTCGTCCAGCCGGGTGAACGCCTGGGCGAGCTAGTTGAAATACTGTCCGGCCTGCGCGCTGGCGACATCGTGGTGACGCCATGAAGCTCGGGCTCTCCGGCCATCTGACCCGAACCTTCATCGGCTCGCCGCTGACGCCGCTTTTGCTGCTGGCGGCGCTAATCGTCGGCGCCATAGCCCTCGTCGCCTTACCGCGCGAGGAAGAGCCGCAAATCAGCGTGCCCATGGTCGATATTCTCGTTCAGGCCAATGGCTATAGCGCGGAAGATGCTGTCGAGCTTGTCACGCGCCCGCTCGAAGATCTGGTGAAGGGCATCAACGGCGTCGCGCATGTCTACTCCCAGACGCAGGACGATCGCGTCATGGTCACCGCGCGCTTCTTCGTCGGCACGCCGCAGGACAATGCGGTTCTGCGAGTCCATGATAAAATCCGCGCGAACATCGCAGGTCTGCCGAAAGGCGTTCCCGAGCCGCTGATCGTTGGACGCGGCGTCGATGACGTCGCCATCGTCGTGCTTACGCTTTCGCCCAAAAAGAACGTGGCGGCGGCCTGGACGTCCAACGGCCTTGCGTCAGTTGCACGCGAGATCGAACACGATCTGTCCAAAGTCGAGAATATCGGCGGCATCAATATTGTTGGCGGCGCGCCTGATCAGATCCGAATCGAACCTGATCCAGAAAGGCTCTCAGTTTTTGGCGTCACGCTGAATCAGCTCGCCGACAAAATCGCCAACGCCAACCGCACCTTTCAACCCGGCGCCTTTCGCGACCGCGGCGGGTCGCTGCCTGTTGTCGTCGGCCAGAGCCTTTCTGGCGTGCCCGATATAGGCCTGCTGCTGCTCACCACGCGCGATGGACGGCCCGTCTATGTAAAGGACGTAGCTGATGTGCGTGTAGGCGCAGATCAGGTCGACAACTACACGTTTACCTGGACGCCCGATGGCAAGGGCGGGCTCGATCGCCTGCCCTCGGTCAGTATCGGGCTCGCCAAGCGCAAGGGCGCGAATGCTGTGGATGTCGCTGAAGAGATCCTTCATCGCGTGGAGATTCTGAAGGGCAAGGTCATTCCTGCCGATCTCGATGTGGCCGTTACGCGCAACTATGGCGAGACGGCGACGGAAAAGGCCGATGAGCTTTTGTTCCATCTGGCGCTCGCCACGGTCTCCATCGTCATCCTGATTACGCTAGCAATCGGCTGGCGCGAGGGCGTCGTCGTGCTGGTCGTCATTCCAACGACCATCCTGCTCACGCTCTTCGCCTCTTGGCTGATGGGCTATACGATCAACCGCGTCAGTCTTTTCGCACTCATCTTCTCCATCGGCATTCTTGTCGATGACGCCATCGTCGTGGTTGAGAATATCGTCAGGCATTGGCAGGCGCGCGGTTCGCGCGGTCTCGTTGAGACTGCGATTGAAGCGGTTGCGGAGGTTGGCAACCCGACAATCGTGGCGACCCTCACAATCGTTGCTGCGCTTTTGCCGATGATGTTCGTGAGTGGCCTTATGGGGCCCTATATGAGTCCCATTCCCGCCAATGCCTCAATGGCGATGCTGTTTTCGTTCTTCGTCGCCGTGACGATCACGCCCTGGCTCCTGATGAAGATCGCGCATGGGCGGTTCGCGGGCGATGGGGGCCTCGTCGCTCAACATGAAGAGGCAGGCGCTATGGGGCGCTTGTACGCCCGCGTCGCACGGCCCCTTCTTACGGGTCGGCGCAGGTCGAAAGTGTTTCTTCTCAGCGTTGGATTTGCAGCGCTTGCATCCTTTGGGCTTTTCGCAACCAAAAGCGTGCGGGTGAAACTGCTGCCCTTCGACAATAAATCGGAACTGCAGGTCGTGCTCGATCTGCCCCATGGCGCATCGCTGGAGGCGACCGATCGCATGTTGTCGCAAGCGGCGGCGCTGCTGCGTGATTTGCCTGAGCTCGTTTCCATGCAATCCCATGCCGGCGTGGCCGCGCCCTTCAATTTCAACGGGCTTGTGCGCCATTATTATCTGCGTACAGGCGCGGAGCAGGGCGATCTCGCCGTCAATCTCAAGCCGAAGGGCGAGCGTCGACGCTCCAGTCATGAAATTGCGCTCGACATTCGCGGGAGGCTCAAGAACCTCGATATGCCGCCTCATTCCTCTCTCAAAGTCGTCGAAGTTCCGCCAGGACCGCCCGTGCTTTCGACAGTGCTTGCGGAGGTCTATGGACCCGATGCTGATACGCGTCGCAAACTCGCGACCCATATCCGTAACGCGTTCGACGCCGTGGATTTCGTCGTCGATACCGACGATTCCTTCGGCGTCCCGGGCAAGCGCCTGCGCTACGCCATTGATCAGGATGCGCTGGAGTTTCACGGCGTCGAACAACAGGCGGTCTATGACACGCTTGGCGCATTGATCGGTGGCGTGAAGCTTGGCTATTCGCAACGTGGCGGGGGCGCACGTCCCGTCGACATCGTTATGGCCTTGCCGAAATCCACTATGACGCCTGGCGAGCGGATTCTCTCGACGCCGCTGCCTGCAGGCGGCACTCTCCGGCAGGGCGCCAATGTCGAGTTGGGCGATGTGCTGCGCGCGAGCCGGGAGGCGGGCTCTCACCCGATCTTCCGCCACAACGGGCGCTATGCGGAGATGGTGAGCGCGGAGGTCGCAGGCCGTTTCGAGGCGCCGATCTATGCTATGCTCGCCATTGAAGACGCATTGAAGACCGTCGATTGGTCCGGCCTCGAAAAGCCCATGGTGAAATACCATGGGCAGCCCCTAGATGACTCGCGTCCAGTTCTGCTCTGGGATGGCGAGTGGGAAGTCACCTATGTCACGTTCCGCGACATGGGCGCCGCCTTCGTGGTGGCGATCCTCGCGATCTATCTGCTCGTCGTCGCACAATTTGGCTCCTTTCTGCTGCCGCTCGTTATCCTTGTGCCGGTGCCGCTGACCTTGATCGGCATTCTGCTGGGGCATTGGATGTTGGGCGCCGCTTTCACCGCGACCTCGATGATCGGCTTCATCGCGCTTGCGGGCATCGTCGTCCGTAATTCCATCTTGCTGGTCGATTTCATTCGTCATCTGCGTGAGCGCGGCCTGCCATTGCGTGAGGCCCTGCTCGAGGCGGGATCGATCCGGTTCAAGCCGATCTTTCTCACGGCGGCGGCGGCGATGATTGGCGCGGCTTTCATCCTCACCGATCCCATCTTTCAGGGGCTGGCGATCTCGATGGTCTTCGGCCTAGCGTCCTCAACCGCCCTGACGCTGCTGGTCATTCCAGCGATCTACATTTGGCTGCGCGATGACGGTGTCGCGCTTACAAAGGCAGGAGATGTGAATGGTTGACGATTGGAAGGGCTTCGCTGCGGCGCTCAGCGGAGATCTGCGCAAGTTGCGGGCTGACGCCCCCGATGTGATGAAGGCCTTTAGCGGGCTCGCCCAATCTGCGCTCGGGGGCGATGGCCTGGATGCGAAGACGAAGGAGCTGATCGCCCTCGCCATTTCCGTCGCCCTGCGTTGCGATGACTGTATCGCCTTTCATGCTGAGGCCGCAGCCAAAGCTGGCGCGAGCAGGCAGGA
>CANBVC010000146.1 GCA_947372795.1 Beijerinckiaceae bacterium | reverse complement strand
GGCGCGATGCTGGCTTTCTTGCTGTCGCGCACGGATCTCGTCGGCAAGCGTTGGCTTGAGCCGGTGGCGCTCGTGCCGATGTTCCTTTCCTCCATCGTGCTCGCCTTCGGCTACACGGTCGCGATAGGCCCTTCGGGCTTCGTATCACTGTGGATGAAGGAGACCCTGGGGTTCAAGCCCTGGAGCATCTATAGCCTCGGCGGCATGATCCTGATCGGCGGCTTGAGCCATGTGCCGAATGTTTATCTCTATGTTTCATCAGCCATGCGCAGCCTGCCTTCCGATCTTGAGGAGGCGGCGCGGGCGGCGGGCGCAAGCATCTGGCGTGTGTCGCTCGACGTCACCTTGCCTATGGTGCTTCCTTCGCTGATTTTCGCTGCGGCGCTCAATCTGCTGCTGGGTTTCGAGACCTTCGGCATCCCGCTCGTGCTCGGCGATCCCAGCGGCATCGTCGTGTTGACGACCTATATCTACAAGGTCAACGGCATTTTCGGTACGCCGACCTATCATGTGATGGCGGTGGTGGCTGTGGCCCTAATCCTCATCACCTTGCCGCTCGTCTATTTCCAGAGACTGCTTTTGCGCAACAGCCGCCGCTATGCGGCGGTCGGGGGAAAGGGCGCGCGGGCGACGCCGCTGCGGCTGGGGCCAAGCGGGCAGGTCATCGCCTGGAGCCTCATCGCCCTGTGGCTCTTCATCTCGGTCGTGCTGCCCATCGGCGGCATCACGGTTCGCGCTTTCGTGGACGCCTGGGGCGAGGGCGTGCGTTTGCGTGATCATCTGACGCTCGCCCATTTCACTCACCTGCTGGATACGCCAAGCCTGTACCGTGGCATCGTCAATACGCTGCTTTTGGCGGTGATTGGCGGCGCCGTTGCTGTCGCCATCTATCTGGCGGTCGGTCTTGCAGGCCATCGCAACAAGGGACCAAGCGGCGCCTTGCTCGATTATATGGTGCTGCTGCCGCGTGCGCTACCGGGCATCATTATCGGCCTCGCCTTCTTCTGGGTCTTTCTGTTCGTGCCCTTCCTGACGCCGCTGCGGCCCACGCTCGTGAGCCTCTTTGTCGCCTATACGGTGGTTGGTCTGTCCTATGGACTGCGCATCATTCAGGCGACGCTGATGCAGGTTGCGCCAGAGCTCGAGGAATCCTCCCGCACCACGGGCGCGAGCCGCATGCGCACCTGGCGCGATACGGTCATTCCCATCATCAGGCCTGGCCTTGTCGGCGCCTGGTCGCTGATCATGATCGTCTTCCTGCGCGAATATGCGACGGGCGTCTATCTCATGGGCGTTGGAACCGAGGTGGTCGGCACCTTGATGGTTTCCCTGCTCACGTCCGGTTCGATGGACCAGATCGCCGCGCTCGCCTTTCTCAGCATTCTATTCACAGCCCTTGGCCTTGGTTTCGCCCTGCGGCTCGGAGCCCGCATCCATGACTGATCTCAGCGTCGTCAACGTCGAGAAGTGGCTCGGCGGAAACCATATCCTGCGCGGCGCCTCCTTTGAGGCGAACAAGGGAACGATCGTCGCGTTGCTGGGCGCGTCGGGCAGCGGCAAGACCACGTTGCTGCGCTGTATCGCGGGGCTCGAACAGCCTGAAGGCGGGCGGATTGAGATCGGCGGCAATGTGGTGCTGGATTCGGAGCGCGGCGTCGCCCTGCCGCCCGAGAAGCGCAATATCGGCCTCGTCTTCCAATCCTACGCCCTGTGGCCCCATCGCAATGTCTTCGACAATGTCGCCTATGGCCTCAAGCTGCGGGGAATAGAAGGGCAGGAGGCGCGCAGCCGAGTCATGGCGATCCTGGAGAAGCTCGGCCTCGGTCATTTATCCGAGCGCTTCCCCGATCAGCTCTCAGGCGGTCAGCAGCAGCGCGTCGCCATTTGCCGTGCGCTCGTATATGAGCCGCGCGTGCTTTTGATGGACGAGCCGCTGTCCAACCTCGACGCCAAGCTGCGCGAGGATGCACGCTACTGGATCCGCAAGCTCATTCTGGAGCTTGGCATCTGCGCCATCATGGTCACCCATGATCAGGCCGAGGCGCTCGCCATGGCCGACCATGTCCTTTTGCTTCAAAACGGCGTGATCGTTCAGTCGGGTTCGCCCATGGAAATGTATTCGCAGCCAGCGACCTTCTATGCTGCGGACTTTCTGGGCGCCAACAATGTACTCTGCGGTAAGCTGACCGGCGCGAGCTCCATCGGCGCCGAAGGCTGGTCACTCGAGGGCGTGGTGCGTGACACGCGTGCTCTTGCCGTGGGCGAGGACGCGCGCGCTGTGGTGCGCACGGAGCGTGTCAGCATCGTTGACGGACCGGGCGAGAACCATCTGCAGATGCAGTTGGAGGCTTGTCTCTATCTTGGCAGCGCTTGGGAATACCGCTTGAGCTGCGGCGGCCTGAGCATGAAGGCCCATGGCGCGGAACAACTGGCGCCGGGGCAGGTCTGGTGCGCTGTGCCGCGCGATTCGGTGTGGATCTTCGGCGCATGATCATTTGCCGCATCGCCTATGACGCGCCGGGCAAGGACGCAGAGCGCAAGGCCCTTTTCGAGGCGCATCGCTCCCATCTGCGCTCCGGCATGGCGCGTATCGTGCAATCTGGCCCGCTTTTCGAACCGGATGGTCAGGGCGCCAAGCGCGGTGCGCTGGTCGTTTTCGAGGCGCAGGAGTTTGCTGAGGTCGAGCGATTCAATGCTTGCGATCCCTATGTGGTCAACGGCGTCTATGACCGTATCGAGCTGCTGCGCTGGGACAAGACGATCGGTTGACGTTTGCTAGGCGCTACGCGCTGGCTTATTGACAGGAGCCATCAGGGAGCTCCCATGTCCGCCATCACTCGCCCCATCGCCGCCTTGCTCGGCCTCGCCTTTTTCGGATCATTCGCCGCGCCCTGCGCTGCGCAATCCGTCGCGGATTTCTATCGGGGCCGCACGATCAATCTCTACATCGGCTTTCCCTCCGGCGGTGGCTACGACATTTACGGCCGTCTCGCGGCGCGTCATCTGGGCAAATATATTCCCGGCTCTCCCAACATCGTCGCGCAGAACATGATCGGGGCAGGGGGGCTCAAGGCGGCGAACTTCCTCTTCTCCGTCGCGCCCAAGGATGGGACGGCGCTGGGCGTTATTCCCGACACCTCCATCGCTGAGGAACTGCTGGGCACGCAGGGGGTGGCCTACGTTTCAAAGGACTTCAACTGGATCGGGCGCGTCTCCGCCTCCGTCAATATCGAAGCGATCTGGCATACGGCCGGGGTCGCCAGCATCGATGAGATCCGCAGCCGCGAGATCGTCGTCGGCGGCTCGGGTCCGACGGCGGCAGCCACCGTCTACCCGCGCGTGCTGAACGCTTTCGCGGGCACCAAATTCAAGGTCATCACCGGCTATGGCGGCGCGCCCGAAAGCTGCCTCGCTATGGAGAAGGGCGAGTTGCAGGGCTGTCTCACCGCCTGGAGCACCGTGAAGGCCGCCAAGCCCGAATGGCTCGACAAGAAATTGGCGACCGTGGTCATCCAGTGGGGCTCCAAGCGCCATCCCGAATTACCTGATACGCCGACCATGGTGGAGCTGGGGCGCACCGAAGAGGACCGGCAAGCGCTCTCGCTCTACGCCAGCGCCACTGATATTGGAAAAGCGGTGCTCGCCCCGCCCGGCGTGCCTGCAGAGCGGGTGCAGGTTCTGCGCGACGCCTTTATGGCCATGCTAAAAGACCCCGAGCTTCTGGCTGAAGTTAAACAAGCGCGGCTCGATTTCGATCCGCAGAGCGGGGCGGAGCTGCAGGCCTTCGTCACATCCGTCAGCAGCGTGCCGAAGGAGGTCGTCGAGCGCGCCCGTCACGCTCACGAGGTGCAATGAAACGTCCGCTCCTTGCGCAGGAGCGAACGTTCACGAGACCCTGAGATCAGACGACCCGTTCAGGCCGCGAGGCGGTTGATCTTACTCTCGGCCATTTGGGTGAGCTTCTTGTCCATGGCCTTTTCTTCCTGAAGGGTCTCTTCAAGAAGCTCGACCACTTCCTGACGACCGAGTTGGCGCGCCCAGGCTATGAGGGTGCCGTATCCGGTGATTTCATGATGTTCGACGGCCTGTATTGCCGCGATCAGGGCTGCGTCCATGAGGTTCTTATCGGACAGACTGTCCATGACCTCCTCTGCTTCCTCGATCAGCCCTTCTATGGTTGGGCAATCCGCCATGTCTGGCGATTTCCCCATAGCCTTGAATACCCTCTCCAGCCTTTGGATCTGGGATCCCGTTTCCTTCAGATGATGTTCGGCAGCGGCGCGCAGAGCAGAGTCGGTTGTTTTCTGGGCCATTTTTGGCATGGCCTTCTGGATCTCTTTCTCTGCGTAATACATGCTCTCGAGTTGATGCATGAAGAGGTCTTCCAGATTGTTGATGTCCTTGGTCGCCATGGCTAGCCTCCGTTAGCTGTGAGGACCCGGATAACAGAATGCGTGGTTGCTTAGTTCCAGCTAGAGTGTTGTTAGCTGAATTAGGCCGGCCCGGCGTCCACCTGCTTTGATTGTAAGAAATTCAGGGTGCGTCCCAGAGGTTGCGGCTAGGCCGATCCTGCGAATCTCAGACTTTATCGGGTCACTGCGCAGGCGAACATTTTCGGCGATGATGAGTGTTGTGAAAGTGTCACATTCCCCAAGGGAAATAAAATCCGTGTGATGGTCATGCACTAATATTCATCGCAGTCGCGCCTTATAGCGTCAGCTTAGATAATTGCCGTAACGTAAGCTGATCCGGGCCGTTTTGGTGATGTCTATTTTTCAAACGCTGCTTCGGCGCCTGCTTACCCGACAGCGGGGTTAATAATTGGTCACCCCTGAGTAAACTTGAGGCTTCACAACCCTCAGCGCGGCCATAAACGTAGCTGTGACGCAACCAGTCACAAGGAGCTGCATTTCATGTTTCGCAAACTTACTCTCGCCGCCGCTGCGGCGTCCCTCGCCACAGCGGGTCTTGCCGCAGACCTTCCCAGCAAGAAGTCCGTTGCGGCTCCCGCCGCTGACGAAGCCAGCGCCATCCATGGCTTCATGGATATCGGTTACGCTAACGGTCGCGTGACCGGCGGCGGATTTCCGCTGTACAAGAGCGGCGCAGTTCTTATGCAGAGCGACATGGGCGTTGCCGTGGACCTCTATAAGAGCAAGACTGGCTTCATCAACAGCGTCTCCGCTTTCGCGGGTGTTTGGGCTGAATCGTTGAATAATCCTGGCGCTGGATACAAGCGTATGCAGGAGTATGATTGGTGGGCGGGCGCAAGCATTGGCTTTGCGGACTACTTCAAGTTGACCGCGCAAAGCCTCCAGTTCCAGCTTCAGTCGACTGAAATCGCGAACCCGAAGCCTCAAGCTGTTGTTAAAAATGCTACTGTGACCCTCGCTTATGACGATGCTCACTTGGGTCTCCCGATCGCGCTCAACCCGTCCGTAACCGTTTTCTATAATCTTGATGGCGGCGTGTCCGCGATGGGGTGGGGCAAGACGGATACCTACCGTGTCGATCTGGCCATCGCTCCCGGCTACAGCTTCCAGAAGTCCATGGGCGTTCCGCTCTCAATCTCCGTCCCAACCTCGGTTTCTCTGGGCCCGACGAACATGTACTATCTGGCTTCCTATAAGGGCTGCGGCGCAGCGGCCACAGGTGTCAAGGGCGTAGGCACGGTCTGCTCGACCAATACGTTCGAGATGTTCTCGACCGGTCTTCAGGCGAAGTATGACCTTGGTCAGTTCGTGCCCAAGAAGTTCGGCGCCTGGTCCCTCAAGGCTGGCGTGCAGTATTATCAGCTCCTGAGCGATGCTGTTAAGGCCAATCAGGGCGGTACTGTCGCTTCCCGGAAGTCGAACTCCACCATCATCTCTGCCGGTCTTGGCGTCAGCTTCTAATCTGATCGAAGACGTTTGAACTTGAACGCGGCGTGGGGTTTCCTGCGCCGCGTTTTGCTTTCGGGGGCGACCCTTTCGAATCGTTATTCAAGGGGCGCAGCCGATTTCGACGTAGGGGAAGGCGAAGATAGTCGCAAAACTGTTGCATATTCGCCGCAGTAACTTCGCAATTATCGGCGTCTGCCCAATATGGAGGCGCTGCTTTATTGCCTCCGCATCGCAGCATCGATCTTGGCTCCTATTGCAAGTCTTTGAATTTATGATTCTTTTTATAAGCCCTTCCGTAGGGTCGCTCATTGTCTCCTCTTCCTGTTGCGCCTGATCCCCATTCGTTGCCCTTTGGTGATCTAATTTTAGGCTTCACAACCTGCATCGGAGCAGTAAACAGTCGCGATACGTTTCCTCTTGGGAGTTTAACCATGCTTCGTAAGTCGCTTCTCGCCGCTGCTGCGGTGTCCTTCGCCACCGCCGGTCTTGCCGCCGATCTGCCGAGCAAGAAGGCTCCGGCCGCTCAGGCTGCGCCCGCGTCTATTTTCTTCGTGAACGACAACACCCTCAGCTATTCCTACCAGTTCAACGCGACTGATCCTGGCGTTCCCGGCAAATTCGGCAAGAACGTCTTCACCTTCACGCATTTCGACGTGTGGGCGATGGGCACGAACTTTTTCAACGTTGACCTGCTGAAATCGCCCTCTTCTGACCCTGCAGCGCCTTGCCTCGCGCCTGCTGGTTCCCCTCCCGCTTATTGCGCTGGCGCGACTGAAATCTATGGACTTTTCCGTAGCACCCTCGGCTTCAATCAGTTGTTCGGAACGAAGGCCTTTTCGATGGGTCCTCTGAGCAACGTTTCTTTTGAAGTCGGCGCTGACGCCAATTCCGAGAACAACTATCTCGCCCCCGCCAAGAAGAGCATTGTCGCCGGTCTGCAGTTTTCTTTCGACCTCCCCTACAAGGGCTTCTTCAACATTTCGCCCCTGTACTTTAAGGAGTGGAACCACAACGCATTCGCGCAGTACTATAATAACGTTCCCGGCGGTAGCACGAACTTCAATGGCACTTGGGCCGTCGAGTCAGTTTATTCGCTCCCGCTCGCATTCATGCCTGACTCTGTTCCGCTCACCTTCAGCGGTCGCGCCGCCTTCTATGGCCCGAAGGGCACTGGCTCTTCGCTCATCCCCTCGGATGCGGCTCACAAGAGCGTTACCGAGTTCAACAGCGAGCAGCGCCTGACCCTTGATGTCGGCAAGATGGCTTTGGGTCGCGCCGGTGTTGTCAACACCTTCGTCGCTTATCGCTACTGGACCAACAAGTTTGGCATCAGCAGCTCTAACTCTTCTTGCACCGGCACCAAGAGCGGCTCTTGCACCGAGAACGCCGCCTCTGTCGGCCTGAGCGTCAAGTTCTGATCTCTTTGATCTGATCAAATCTGAAAGCGTCGCTCGAAAGGGCGGCGCTTTTTCGTTGTGCGAACCTTTGCGCTGCGCGCGTGTTTCCCTCAGGTTGATAAGAGGGGGCGCAATGCGATACCGTGTCGTCTATCAGGCCTTGGCTGTTTGGCTGGCCCTATGTGCTGTCGCTCCAGCCTTCGCCACAGATCTCAACGCGCCAAAACCTCGACATAAGCGCGCTCATGCCCATCATCACTGGGCATTCCAGAGCCCCCCCGGTCCGATTCTCGCCGTCAACATAGCGCGGCCGCCGACTTGCAATACCGCCTGGCCCTTCCACTATCCCAATTACAAGCAGGCGAGTTGCCACGACTATTCGGGCTTCGCGACCGTCTATGACCCCCGCTCGCCAGACGGTGTCGCTGTCTACGGCTTCCGCGCTCTGTATGGGCTGCATTGAGGCCGCGCGCTGAGGCTGCGTGAAAGAGGTAGGCCTCGCCTCGGCCATTATCCGAATGTGGGAGCCGATCAGCCTCATGATCGCTGGCTTTGGGCTGCCGCGCGACCATAATCCGCGCTCCATTCGAGGAGGCGTCCCTTGGTCCCGGTTGTGCGAAACGAACGAGAGCGCGAGCAATTAAAGGGGGCGGTTGAGGAC
>CANBVC010000145.1 GCA_947372795.1 Beijerinckiaceae bacterium | reverse complement strand
CTGTCAGATATCGAGCCGGTCGCTGGCCGCAGTTGGCGCCCCTTGGGTACGACAGGCTTTGAGCCTTTCAATAAGTATATCTGCCTTTCGGACGAGAAAGCCTTGCTGATCGACACAGGGCCGCTGGCCCACCGCGACCAGCTTATGGCGGCGCTAGAAGGCGTCGTCGGTTCGCGTCATCTCACAGTGATGATCTCGCGCAGTGAGCCTGACGCGATCACCAATGTCGGCGCTGTGGTGGATCGCTATCCCGATTTGCGGGTGCTAGGCATCATGAAGAATCTGCCGCTGCTTGGCCTTGTCGAGATGCAACTCAAGCCGCGCGAAGGCCTCGTCGCCGAGCGAATGATCTTCGGCCGCCCGCTGAGTGACTTCGGCTTTCCCCAGATCACGCCCCATGAGCCTGTCATCAAGACCCTTTCGACCATCTGGATCGCGCATGCGCAGGCCAATCTGCTTTTCACCTCAGACTCTTTCAGCGCAGATCTCCTGTCGCATTGGGATGATCCCGTCATCCGCACGCAGCTTGAGGGGCGTCCTGATCCTGCGACGATCCGCGCTCATGCCTTGGCGAAGTTCGACTGGCTGGAACATGCCTGGACCGAAGGCCACGCCCGCGCATGGGATCGCTTTTTCAGCGAACGCGCCCCTGCGGTCATCGCACCGGGGCTCGGACGCATCCAGTCTGGCGCAGCGTTAACGGCTCAGGTTGTGAGGGATTATCGTGAGGCCTTGTTCGGCGCGCACGAAGCATGAGGAATTGAGATGAGCGAGCAGGACAAAACCCGTCAGATGAAGCTGGGGCTGATGCTTGCGCAATCGGGGCATCATGTCGCTTCCTGGCTGCATCCTGAGGCCTGGCCCGACACGGAACTGGATTTCTCTAAGCTTCTGCACCTCGCAAAGACCGCAGAGGAGGGGCTGTTTGATTTTATCTTCTCAGCGGACTCGTTGTCAGGCGAGAAATTCACGCCCGAGACCTTGCCGCGCACCGCGATCGGTGTGCGCATCGAGCCCATGACCCTGCTTACCGCGCTCGCCGCCGTCACCGAAAACATCGGCCTCGTCTGCACCGCGACCACGACCTATGACCAGCCTTATCTCGTCGCCCGCCGCTTCGCCTCGCTCGACTATGTCAGCGGGGGGCGCGCGGGCTGGAATGTCGTCACCTCGGCCCACCCGCCTGAAGCGCGTAACTTTGGCGGCGGCGTTCATCCAAATAAAGAGACGCGCTATCGCCGCGCGCGTGAATTCGTCGAGGTGGTGAATGGCCTCTGGGACAGTTTCGATCAGGATGCGCTGACCCTCGATCGCGCGCATGCGCAGTATTACGATCCAGCGAAGCTGCATGTGCTGAACCATGAAGGCGAGTTCTTTAGGGTGCGCGGCCCGCTGATGATTCCGAAGTCACCGCAGGGTCGCCCCATCGTGGTGCAGGCCGGCGCCTCCGAGGATGGGCGTCAGCTCGCGGCAGAGACAGCGGAGGTCGTCTTCACCGCGCAGCAATCGCTTGAGGACGCACAGATCTTTTATCGCGATGTGAAGCGCCGTGCGCGGGAGGCCGGCCGCGATCCCGGCTCGGTTCTCATTATGCCGGGCTTTGGCGTTCTGGTACGTGAGACGCAGGCCGAAGCGGAGGATGTGTTCCAGCAATTGCAGGATCTCATCAACCCAGATGTGGGGATATCGCTGCTGTCTCGGTATATGCAGACCGACATGAGCAAATATGACATCGACGGCCCTGTGCCGGAATTGCCATCGGGCGGCGATGTCTTCTCTCGCGCGGGGCTCCTGCTGGCGGCGGCGCGGCGCGATGGACTGACAATTCGTCAGCTCTATCAAAAGATCGCAGGCGGGCGTGGGCATTTCCAGTTAATCGGCTCGCCAAGGCATGTGGCCGATGTGATGGAAAGCTGGTTCCACAACGAAGCCGCCGATGGCTTTAACCTGGTCCCGCCCTTGTTCCCCACGGGCGTCGACGAGATCGTGAAGCGTCTTGTTCCCGAGTTGCAGCGCCGAGGCCTGTTTAGAACCGCTTATGAGGGCAAGACCCTGCGCGAGAAACTGGGGTTGCCCACGCCTATACCGCAGCGGGTTTGATCGAACTGGCGCGCCGCCTTTCGCGCAGCTAATCTGGTCTGCAATAAAAAACGAGGGGGAGGGGCTGACATGGCGACGACGCCAGTTTCCATTCATCGCAACATAGATGCTGCGCCCGTCACTGAGGCGGAACGCAAGATGCGGGTTGATCTGGCGGCCTGCTACCGCCTTATCGCGCTCAATGGCATGGACGACCTTCTGGCCACGCATATTTCGGCGCGTGTTCCGGGGCCCGACGAGCACTTCCTCATCAATCCCTATGGATTGCTTTTCTGCCAGGTGACGGCCTCGAATCTCATCAAGGTCGATCTTCAAGGCAAAATCGTTTCGCAGTCAGAATACGGAATAAATCCGGCTGGTTTCGTGATCCATTCCGCGATCCACGGCGCGCGGCCTGATGCCGTCTGCATCATCCACACCCACACGATCGCCGGTATGGCTGTGGCTTGTCTTGAGGAGGGGCTGCTGCCGCTGTCCCAGAAGTCCCTGCGCTTTTACAATCGCATCGCCTATCATGATTACGAGGGCAAATCGGATGATCTCGACGAGCGTTCTCGGCTCGTACGCGATATCGGCCACAAGAATGCGCTGATCCTCCGCAACCATGGTTTGCTGACTTGCGGCGCCAGTATCGGGCGCGCTTATCACGCCATGCTCAATCTCGAGAAGAGCTGCAAGATTCAGCTTGAGGCCATGCAGAGCGGCGGCAAGCTGATTCAGCTTTCCCCCGCCGTCCAGGAACATGCCGCGCGCCAGCACGACCGCGACGATGTGCCGGGCAAGAATGGTCGTCCCGATATGTGGCCAGCCTTGCTGATGATGCTCGACAAGATCGACCCGACCTATCGGGACTGAACCGCACGGCCTCGGGTCAGCCCTGCACCGGCCAATCGAGTCGCTCAAGGATTGAGCGTCCCATCACCCAGTCGAGATCATCCTGCGACATGAATTTCAGCTCTTCGGTGAAATGGGTCACGCGCTGGCGATAGCTGGCTTTAGCCAATGAGTTCGTCACGTCGGTGCCCCAATGGCTGCGGCGGGGCCCATAGGCTTCGAACAGGCGCTGGATATGCGGATTAACGTCGTTGAAGGGATAGGCCTCCTTCGAGACCAGAGGCGAGGCGGAGAGTTTCACCGACACATTGGGATATTTCGCTAAAGCGGCCGTTGCAGCGATGGCTTGCGCAACCTCGTTCTTTGCGACGGCATCGGACGAAACGCCCATATGATCGACGATCAGGCGCAGTTGCGGATGGCGCTCGGCGATTGTCCCAAACAAAGCCGTTTGTCCGCTTGTCAGGAACATGACAGGCAGGCCAGCTTTTTCCGCCGCAGGCCAGAACCAGTCAGCCGAACCATCGGTCAGCCAGGGGGCTTCTACGGCGCCGATGTTGAGGCGCACGCCGAGCACTGCGGGTTGCTGGCGCCAGCCGGGCAGGCGCTTGGCCTCACTGGGGTCGTTGAGCTGGATGCGGCCCATGGTGGCGAAGCGGCCTGGGTAGCGACGCGCGGCCTCCTGACCATAGTCGACGCGCATGCCCTCCAGCGTCGGCGGCACGATGATGAGACGGTCGACGCCGCCCTCTTCGAGCAGGGGCAGCACCCGTTCAATCGTCATGGGCTCGGACAATTGCGCGCGCGTGCCCGGCGCCCACGGCCGATCTGGGGTGTCCGCCTTCCAAAGGTGGATTTGCGAGTCCACGATGATGCGTTTTTTGGGTGCGGCCGTGATTTGTGCGAAGGCGGCGTCTGCCAACGGAAGGGCGAGGCCCGCGCCAATGGATGTGCGCAGGAAATGGCGACGTGTGAGCATATGATCCTCCTATGTTGGTTTTATTCGCCGCCCTTTTTGGCGCCGCCTGCGATCTCTTGCGTATCTTGTTTCTTGGGCTGAATGGCTTCGCGCACCTGCGCCTTGAGGTCGGCGGGAGCCTCTATCAAGTCCCTGATGATCTGCGCCAGTTGCGCGCCCGTCATGGGGCTGATCTCCGCCCTTTCTTTCTCTGCTTCCTTGATGAAGACCGGGTCATTCAATGTTGTGTCGAAGGCGCGCCGCAGCGCTTCCACACGGTCGGGGGGCGTTCCCGGCGTCGTCGCGATGGGGCGGCCGACAGCGACGGCTTTGGATATGAAATCCAGAATCGGCTGATCCTTCGCCGACTGCCCCATTTCACGCAGCAGTGGCACATGGGGTAGGGCGGGGTCTTTGTGCAGGCCGACCTGCAGCAGGGGCGTAATCAGCTTGTCCTGCACGAAATGGGGCGAGACGGACATGTAGCTCGCCCATGTATTCGTGCCGCGCCCCTCGACCTCCCCGCGCTGCATGGCCATGTCGACATCATGCCCATCGGGATAGCCGAAGACGATCTTCAGCTTCGCGCCGAGCACATTGTTATAGAAGGCGGTCAGTTGTTGAGAGATGGACCCGGCCTGGGTGGTGCCGATCGTGGTGACGCGGTTGCGCGCATCCTCGAAGCTCTTGGCAGGCGATGTGTGCCAGACCGCAAAGATCTGGTTCGAATCGCTCATGTTGCCAATCCAGTTGAATTCCCGCAGATCGGCCTGAAATGATGGATTGAGCCCGAGCGCCTGATCGACCGCTAGCCCCTGACCGACGATCGCGAGCACGGTTCCGTCCCGTGGCGCCGCCTTGGCTATGAAATTGGCCGCGACGATTCCCCCGCCGCCGGGCATGTTGACGGGCATGACCCTCGGATTGCCGGGAATATTGCGGCCGATATGCCGGGCGAGGAGCCTAGCATACGAATCATAGCCGCCACCGCCAGCTTGCGAGCGGATGACCATCTGCACGCTCTTGCCGCGGTAGAAATCTTCGACGGGTTCAGCTGTGGCGGGAGGTGCGGCTAATAGCGGCGTAGCCAGTAAAGCAGCCAGCCAACAGTGGCGACCTGCGGCGATGGCGCAAAGATGCCCGGTCCATGATGGCACGGCCTACCCCCCTGATGGCCGGTGTTTCCCGGCTTTCCAATCAGTATAGGCCGCCTTGGCTGGAAAAAGGAAGCAGGCGTTCCGCCACACTAGAGGCGACGGTCAGGGTGAGTGCGGATATGTAAGGAAAGTGCGCATGTGCGCTATGTAAAGAAAATGGCTCCCCGAGCAGGACTCGAACCTGCGACCATTCGATTAACAGTCGAATGCTCTACCAACTGAGCTATCGGGGAACAACGCCGAAGCGTGTCGGGCTTTTAGCAATTCGCGCCGCGATGTCAAAGAGAATTGTTGTGCTCGGTGACATTTTCACGAATAGGGCCAGAAATCGTTCGAATGCGCAGGTTCGCCTTGCCGGGGAGGATGTTTCCTTGCTATGAGGCTCTCGCTCCGGGCCGTGGCCCGCAGCGGCCTCGTGGCGGAGTGGCTACGCAGAGGACTGCAAATCCTTGCACCCCGGTTCGATTCCGGGCGAGGCCTCCAACTCTTCAAGAACCCGAATCACAATGACCGCCGAAAGGCGGTTTTTTTGTTTTTCTGCCGGTCCAGCCGTGCGCCAAGAACACTATCATTGCTTTAAATTCATGTTTTGTAATAAAAAAACCAATATTATTTTCAATAAATGGTTCATCCCTATTGACGGGCCACGTTGTTTGCCCGCAATTTCACCATGATGTTTTGACCTTTCAATTGGCGGAACACCTTGTTCTCAAAGGTGCTTCGGTCCTCGCTCGCAGAATGGATTTTTCACGTGACGATCATTCTTTCGATCAAGGTTCAGGATGGTGTTGTCTTGGCCAGCGATAGCGCTGTGTTACATCGTGGACATCTCTATACGAACGCCGACAAGAACATTCAGTTGGTGAAGGGGTTGCCGATTGGCGTGTTGATCAGCGGCGATGGCGCGGTTGGCACGCGCGCCCTTACCTCCGTCATGCAGGATTTCAGCATCAGGGCTTCGCTGCGGGGCAACTCCTGTTTTATCGACAAGGAGGCCTATACGCTTAGGGATGTCTGCTGGAAGTTGCAGTCATTCCTTCTGGAGGCGGCTCAGGCTAGCCTGTCGCCCATTCGCAGCGCACTGATTCTCAGCGGCTATTCCGTAGGAGCAGTTCTGCCGGAGACCTGGTCGGTTCGCCTGGATGGGATGGATCGAATTGATCCTGAACTCGTCTGGGGCGAGGATGAATATGGTTTGAGCTGGGAAGGGCAGGCGGGCTGTATCACCCGTCTGCTTCGTGATGTGCCGCACAGTGGCTACAACGAGGCGGAGGCTCAGTTAGCGGAAGTGTCCCTATTCAATCAGGGTGGTGATGTTTCGCCGGCCGACCGCGTCGACAGCCCTTTGCTGGTCACGCCGGGCATGCCCTTGATCGACGCTGTGGAAGTGGCGCGCTTCCTCATGGACAGCTCGCTCGCCTTCGAAAAGCTGCGGGCGGATCGCCAGCTCAAGACGATTGGCGGGCCGGTCGATCTCGCCATCATCACCCGTCACGAAGGCTTCCGTTGGGTTCAGCGCAAGCGTATTCCTACGGTGCGTCGCAAGTCCACTGGTTTCCGGGTTGATCTTAGCCGACGCGCGAATTTCAGGACGGCGTTAATCTGATGATCCTGCAGGGGTCGCCCGCTTTTGCGGCCTCGGCGCGCGGCGGGCGGATCACGAGGCAGTGAGACCGCGCCAGCACTCGCAGCATGGATGAGTCCTGCCGGCCGAAGGGCGTGGCGATGGGCAGGCCTTGGCCTTCCTCAAGGGCCGCGCGCAAGTAATCCTCGCGGGAATCATTGGTCGCGAGATCGCAGCCCAGCACGGCCGCCTCGCTCTGATCTGCTCCGGCCTGCGGATCGCCCGCCAGCGCCCGGATGAGCGGAACCAGAAACAGTACGCCGCAGACGATGGCCGAGACCGGATTGCCGGGCAGGCCGAGGATGCGCATGTCGCCGATTCGTCCATGCATGAGCGGTTTGCCCGGGCGCATGGCGATCTTCCAGAAGCCCAGCTCCATGCCCTCATTGGCCAGCGCCGTCTGCACGAGGTCATGGTCGCCGACAGAGGCGCCGCCCAAAGTCACCAGCACATCGGCGCCAGCGTCGCGCGCAGCGCGGATGCCGGCCTCAATCGCGGCGAATGTATCGCCCGCGATGCCAAGATCGATCACCTCCGCGCCCGCCGCCTGCGCATAGGCGCCGACCGCATAGGTGTTCGAGGTGACGATCTGGTCTGGCCCCAAGGCTTCGCCGGGCTTCACCAGTTCGTCGCCAGTGGCCAGCAGGGCGATGCGGGGGCGGCGGGTGACAGGAAGGGTCGCGTGGTTCATCGCGGCCGCCAGCGCGAGCTCGCAGGGGCCCAGCAGGGTCCCACGGGTCAGCAGCACGTCTCCCTGCGCGAAGTCGAGCCCGGCCATGCGGATATTGCGGCCCAAAGCCTCGCCCTCAAGGATCGTCACTTGATCGCCATCGGCGGTGGTGTTCTCCTGAATCACCACCGTATCGGCGCCTTGCGGCACGGGCGCGCCGGTGAAAATGCGAACCGCCTCGCCGGGCCCTACTGCGCCTACAAATCCGTGGCCGGCGGAGCTTGTCCCAATAACCTTCAGCTGCGCCGGGAGCGTCGCGAGATCGGCCACGCGCAGGGCGTAACCATCCATGGACGAGGCGTTAAAGGGGGGCTGGGTGCGCAGCGCCGTCAGATCCTCCGCCAGCGTGCGCCCGCGCGCTTCAGCCAGCGGCACGGTTTGCGCCGCCAAGGGCTGCGGCGCCGAGGCCAGGACGCGGACGAGGGCTTGCGCCACGGGGAGAAGGGGTGAGGCTGCGGTCATGCGCGCACTATCGCATAAGGGTGAGGCATTTTCAGCCCCTCACCTGCCTTGCATATAGATGGCGCGCAGCCTTGCGATGACGGGCTCGGGCATGGAATAGGCCTCCTTCACCATGGCCTCCATTTTCTCGCC
>CANBVC010000144.1 GCA_947372795.1 Beijerinckiaceae bacterium | reverse complement strand
TCCTCGTCCGACAGGCCGAAGTGATGGCCAATCTCGTGCACGAGAACATGGGTGACGACCTGGCCCAGGGTCTCATCATGCTCGGCCCAGTAATCGAGGATCGGGCGACGGTAGAGCCAGACCATATTGGGGAACTCCCCAGTCTCCGGTACGGCGCCGCGCTGGGCGAGGCCCCGGCCCCGAAACAGGCCCAGAAGATCGAAGGGGGTTTCCGCCTCCATTTCGTCGAGGGTCTCGTCGTCGGGGAAATCCTCCACGCGGACCACCACGCCCTCGCACAGGGCGCGAAAGCCGTTAGGTAAGGCCGCGAAGGCCTCGTCCGCGATGGCCTCCATATCGGCGAGGGAGGGAGCCTGAAGGTCTCTCAGGCGGGCGCGGCCGGATGGATCGAGGGTCATGAGGCGGGCTCCGTCAAAACAGCCAATGCGTGAAAAGATTGACCAGCAGCGCACCCGCAGCAAGCCAGCCGAGTGCGCGGCCCACACGCCCGCCCCAGACCTGCGCCGGGTCGTCGTTTTCAGGCGGGGTTGGATGATCAATCATGACTTATTCTATCGCATCCGCGCACAGCCGGAACTGTCCTGTCTGCGCCCCGTTGATATTCATAGCGCTCATCTGTCGACGTTGAGGCTCAACTCAATGGAGAGACCAATGAAAATTATCACGGGCGCACTTATCGCCCCGCTCCTCTACCTCGGCCTGACCGTGGGCGCCTCGGCTGCGATGGGCGCGCCAGCCCATCCGCAAGGCCTCAGCAGCCCGCCGCCTGCAACTGTCGCCGTGCGTCACGTCAATCGGGGCCACCATTACGGATGGACCCGTGGTCACCATCGCGGCTGGGGGCATGTCCGGCCTCCGCATGCGCGCAGACACCACCCGCGCTGAGGCGCAACAAAAAAGGCCAGCGCGAAGCTGGCCTTTTCTTTTCAATGACTTACCGCAGTTATGCTGCAGCTATGCTGCGCAGCGTAAGCTGACGGGGAAACCGAAATTGCTGCGCAGCAAAGCTGCAGCAATTCCGCTCCCGAAACCTCACTTGAAGCTGCGGATATCCACGAACTTGCCCGCGATCGCCGCAGCCGCCGCCATAGCGGGGGAGACGAGATGGGTGCGTCCACGGAAGCCCTGACGGCCCTCGAAGTTGCGGTTGGAGGTGGAGGCGCAACGCTCGCCCGGCTCCAGCTTGTCGGGGTTCATAGCGAGGCACATGGAGCAACCCGGCTCGCGCCATTCAAAGCCCGCCTCGATGAAGATCTTGTCGAGACCTTCCGCCTCGGCCTGAGCCTTCACGAGGCCCGAGCCCGGCACCACCAGAGCGTTGACGCCCGGATGAACCTTGTGGCCCTTGGCGACGTCCGCCGCAGCCCGCAAGTCCTCGATGCGGCCATTGGTGCAGGAGCCGATGAAGGCGCGCTGGATCTCGATGTCGGTGATCTTCTCACCGCCCTTGAGGCCCATATAGTCCAGCGCGCGCTTGATGGAGGCGCGCTTCTGCTCGGTGGCGCCATCCTCGACCTTCGGCACGGCGCCGTCGATGGTGATGACGTTCTCGGGGCTGGTGCCCCAGGTCACGAGCGGAGGCAGAGAAGCCGCGTCGAGCACGACTTCGTGATCGAAGTGAGCGCCTGGATCGGACTTCAGGGTGCGCCAATAGGCGACCGCCTGTTCCCAATGGGCGCCCTTGGGAGCCTTGGGGCGACCCTTGAGATATTCGAAGGTCTTTTCGTCGGGGGCGATGATGCCGGCGCGGGCGCCCGCTTCAATCGACATGTTGCAGACCGTCATGCGGCCTTCCATCGACAGCGCTTCGATGGCCTCGCCGGCATATTCGATCACGCAGCTGGTGCCGCCGCCGGTGCCGATCTTGCCGATGATTGCGAGCACGATGTCCTTGGCGGTCACGCCGGCCGGGATCTTCCCGTTGACGGTAACGCGCATGTTGGTGGACTTCTTCTGGATCAGCGTCTGCGTGGCGAGCACATGCTCGACCTCTGAAGTGCCGATGCCATGCGCCAGCGCGCCGAAGGCGCCATGGGTGGCCGTGTGGCTGTCGCCGCAGACGATCGTCGTGCCGGGCAAGGTGAAGCCCTGCTCAGGTCCGATGATATGGACGACGCCCTGACGGACGTCGTGCTCGTCATAATACTCAAGGCCGAAATATTTGGCGTTATCAGCCAGATACTCGATCTGCGCCTTGCTCTCGGGGTCCGTGATGGGCTGCGAGCGATCGGTGGTCGGCACGTTATGATCGACGACCAGCAGGGTGCGCTCGGGCGAGCGGACCTTGCGGCCAGACAGGCGCAGGCCCTCGAAAGCCTGGGGGCTCGTCACTTCATGGACGAGGTGGCGGTCGATATAAAGAAGCGTCGTGCCGTCCGCCTGAGCGTCGACGACATGGTCGTCCCAGATCTTGTCGTAGAGGGTGCGTGGCGCCATCGGTCTGTCCCGTCGCCGCTTGATGCGGCCTTAGTTGAAATACCCGCCTCGCATACCGCAATTGGGCTAAGGATGAAAGTGGTGCTTGCCTTCGCCGCAAATCCCCTGACAATCCATAGGACAATGAACGGGAATCGCCCATGTCCGAGCGTCCGCCGGTAGCCCCCTATCTCACCGTAACCCCCGCCGCTGCGGGCATAGCCTTCTATACGGCGGCCTTCGGCGCCCGGCAGAAGGCGCTCATGCCCGCCCTCGACGGGGTGCGGATCATCCATTGCGAGCTCGACATCAATGGCGGCTCGGTCATGGTGGCCGACGCTTTTCCCGAATTCTCCGGCGGCGCGACCCGCCCACCAATCCCCGGCGAGCCCGCGACAAGCTCCGTGAGCCTCGAATTCGCCACGGGCAAGGAGGTGGACGATATTTTCAACCGCGCAACCCAGCTTGGCGCCAAGGGCGAGACGCAGCCGACCAATTCCTTCTGGGGCACCCGTTTCGCGGTTTTGCGCGATCCCTTCGGCCACCGCTGGATGCTGAACGGGCCGCTCGGCGCCTGAGCCTTTTCAACGGGTCGAATCGACGATCCATTGGAGATAGGCGGGCAGGCCAGCCGCGATGTCGAGGCGGATGATTTCCGGCGTCTCATAATCATGTCCGGCGCGGATCGCAGCCTCAAGCGCCTGATAGTCGGCGGTCTTGGCCTTGAAAAGCATCAGAGTCTCGGCCGCATGGACGATCGCGCCTTCCCATACGTAATGGCTGTTCATAGGCAGAGCCTGCACGCAAGCCGCGAGCCCCTCCCCAAGCGCCTTGTCGATCAGCCGCTGCACGGTGTCGGCTGAGGCGGCGGTGGTCATCACCACGCAAAAATCGCTCATCTCCTGCTCCGCTCATGCTAGAATGCGCAGGCTTCCTTTTATCACGACGGCCCTGCCCTTTGTTTCTTTTCAACCAGCGTCCCTTTTTAATACTCCTGTTCTCCCTTAGCGCGGCTTCCGCCTACGCGGCTCCCTGCGGCGAGGCCACAAGCACGGGGCTGCGGGTCGAGACGATCGACGAGCGGCTCGAGATCAGCCTTGAAGACGGGCGACGCCTGCGGCTGGCGGGGGTCGAGTCGCCCCGGCCGAGCGCCGCCGATCCTGCTCGTCCCGCCCGGACCCGCGATCAATTGCGCGCTTGGCTGATGAAGCCCGGCATGCTGGTGAACCTCGAATTGCTGGCCGCCGCGCCCGACCGCTGGAATCGCCTGCCCGCGCGCCTCTTCGCCCCCGGCGGCGGCGGGAGCCTGCAATCGGTTGGCGAAGCAATCGTCGAGGCGGGCCTCGCACGGGCGGAGATCGACGCGCTCGCCCGGCCCTGCCTGCGCCCCCTGCTCGCCCTCGAGGCGAAGGCGCGCCGGGAGCGGCTTGGCCTGTGGAGCGATCCCACCTTTGCGGTCATGAGCGCCGCCGACCGCGACGCGCTCGCCCTGCGGTCCGGGGAGGTGCTGCTGGTCGAGGGCCGCGTCAGTGGGGTGGGCTCCGCCGGGGGCCGCATCTATCTGAATTTCGGGCCCATCCGCACCGTCGACTTCGCCGCGACCGTGGCGCGTAACAATGTGGCGGGTTTTGAAAAGAGTGGGCTGCAGCTTCAGTCGCTTTCAGGAAAGACCTTGCGGCTGCGTGGGCTCATGGAAACCCAGTTCGGTCCGCAGATCGAACTCATGGACCCCGAAGCGATCGAAATCACGCTGCGTGAGGGCAATTGAGACGGATTCGCCTTATTCTCGTCCGATGACGTATTGATAGAAGAGAGAATGCTGGAAGAACCATGGGATCAAGGGTGAACATCGGGCGAGCAGACGCCTTCACAAGGCGCGCCTCCTATGGGGCGCGATTACGCGCCTGCGCCTTGCTAGCTCCCCTGTTCGCTTTGGGCCTTGCGGGTTGCGCGACTCTCGACCCCTATGGCCAAACGCCGGGCGTCGGCCCCGCCCTTCCCCCCGAGGCGCCCCGCACCACCGGTGTCGAGACCCCTGACAGCTCCCAGCACAAGCGTCTCGTGGACATGTTCGGCGGCGAATACAAATCCTACGGAATCGAGCGCTATCTCAACGGCATTCTGGGCAAGCTCGCCGCCGCCAGCGAAAAGCCAAGCGAATCCTATCGGGTGACGATTCTTAACACGCAGGTCGTCAACGCCTTCGCCCTTCCCAATGGCAATGTCTATGTGACGCGCGGCATGTTGGCGCTGGCCAATGATTCCTCGGAACTTGCGGCTGTCATGGCTCATGAAATCGGCCATATCACCTCTGGCCATGCGGGCCAGCGCGCCGAGGCCGAAAAAGACCAGCAGCTCATCCGCAAGGTCACTGATGTGCTGCAAAAGGACAGGGGCGGAGCGGTGCAGGCGCGCGGCGTCGCCTCGCTCGCCAACTTCTCACGGCAGCAGGAATTCGACGCCGACCAGATCGGGATAAGGACCATCGCCAAGGCCGGCTTCGATCCTCTAGGGGCCAGCCGGTTCCTGACCTCCCTCAGCCGATCGGCGAGCCTGCGCGCGTCGCTGTTCAACCAGCGCGCGGCGGGACAGGACATCACCTCGTCCCATCCCTCGACGCCCGAACGAATCGCGCGCGCCACCGCCGCCGCCCGCGCCGTCAGCGCGCAAGGAGGCGAGACGCAGCGCAGCGATTACCTGACCGCCATCGACGGCCTCGACTTCGGCGACAATCCCGCCGAGGGCCTGGTGCGTGGCCGTCGCTTCACCCATCCGCGCCTCGGCTTCGGCTTTATGGCGCCCGAAGGCTTCGTACTGGAGAATACGCCGCAGGCGGTTCTGGGGGTGGCGGAAGGCGGTGCGGAGGCGCTGCGCCTCGATAGCGTTTCGGTCGCAACCGACACAAGCCTCGAATCCTATCTGGCGATGGATTGGATTTCCGGGCTGCAACCAGCATCGGTCAGGACCCTGTCCATCAACGGACTGCCCGCCGCGACAGGCGTCGCCAAGAGTGGCGAATGGCAGTTTCGCGTCGGCGTGATCCGCATGGGCTCGGACATCTACCGGCTGATCTTCGCCACCACCACGCTCAGTGATCGCGTCGATCAGCGTTTCCGCGACTCAGTAGAAAGCTTCCACCGGATCACAACCGAGGAGGCGGGCAAGCTGCAACCGCTGCATCTGCGGCTGGTGACGGCGGGATCGAACGACACGGCCGAGACCCTCGCCGGTCGCATGGCGCTGGCGGACCGTCCACTTGAATGGTTTTTGCTGCTCAACGGCCTCGACCGTCCGGGCGAGCTAAAGGCGGGCGAGCGCTTCAAGATCGTTTCTGACTGAAGCGCCGTCATGCCGCTGCGGGGCTTTACCCTGCGACGCGGCGCGCCATATCCCCTCCCGACATGCCTCACGTCCATCCTTCGCGGGGTGATCCCGCACGAATCCATCGCCCGCAAAGCGGCGCCGGAACCGATTCGCGCGCTTGATCGTTGGAAGGTCATGCGCCCGATAGCGGGCGGTGGACCTTTCTGAAATGCGTCGACGCCACCTCACGGGGCGCCCAGCATCTCCGCCGCCTCATCGCGCCATGTTTATAGGCCTGCCGGATTATCCGGCGCGTATCGGGAGACGGAAATGGCGCAAATGGCTGGTATGCGGCGGCAGTTCGTCAAGGCGGCCATGGCGGCGCCTTTTCTGGAGCGTGAAGAGGAACGCGCGCTTGCGGTCCTCTGGCGAGACAATCACGACGAGCGCGCGCTGCATCGTCTGGCCCATGCCCATATGCGCCTTGTGATCGCGCTAGCGGCGCGTTTCCGCCACTATGGCCTGCCCGTCGCTGATCTCGTTCAGGAAGGGCACGTAGGTCTGCTGGAGGCGGCCGCGCGCTTCGAGCCCGAGCGTGAAGTGCGCTTCTCGACCTATGCGACCTGGTGGATCCGCGCCTCGATGCAGGACTATATCCTGCGAAACTGGTCCATCGTGCGCGGCGGCACGAGTTCGGCCCAGAAGGCGCTGTTCTTCAACCTGCGGCGCCTGCGCGCAAAGCTCTCACGCGAGGGCGGCACGGTCGCAGACGGCACGCTCTACGCCTCCATCGCACAGGCCATCGGCGTCTCCCCCGCCGATGTGGCGCTGATGGACACGCGCCTGTCCGGTCCCGACGTCTCCCTCAACGCGCCCCTCGCCGCCACCGATAATTCGGGTCCCAGCGAGCGGATGGAATTTCTGGTGGATGGCGGACCGCTGCCCGATGAACTCGTAGGCGAGACCATCGATTCGGTGCGCCGCAGCGACTGGCTGCGCGAGGCGCTGGCGGTTCTCTCGGAGCGCGAATTGCGCATTCTGCGTGAGCGCCGCCTCGCAGAAGAAACCGCGACGTTGGAATCTCTCGGCGTGACCCTTGGCATTTCGAAAGAGCGCGTGCGACAGATCGAAAACAGGGCGCTTGAGAAACTGCGCCGGGTGCTGGCCGAACGCCATCCGCAGGAGGCTCTGGGCGCGGTGGCCTAAGGGCTTTTCCGTTTCGTGGCGCGAGGTGCTACTCCTGCGCCATGACCGGCCTCTTTCCAGATTCCGACCAGCAGGAGACGGTCGCCGACGTTCTGACGCCGGTGGCTGTCGACATCGCCTATTCCTATCGGACGCCGCGCGGAATGACGGTCGCGCCGGGCGATTTCGTGCTGGTGCCGCTGGGCTCGCGCGAGGTGACGGGCGTCGTCTGGGAAGTCCGAAAGGCGCACGGCGGTAATCTCAAGAGCATCAAGGCAAAGCGCGATCTGCCGCCGCTGGGCGACCATCTGCGTCAGTTCGTCGACTGGGTGGCGCGCTGGACCATGGCGCCGCGCGGCATGGTGCTGCGCATGGGCGTGCGCGCGCCTGACGCCGCAGGCCCCGAGCCGATCCGTATCGGCGTGCGTCTGACCGGCGCCCTGCCCGAGCGGATGACCCCGGCCCGTAAGCGTGTGCTGACGGCGGCTGAAGGCGGCCTCGCCTTTCAAAAATCAGTTTTGGCCGAAGCCGCCGCCGTCTCCGCAGGTGTCATCGACGGGCTCATCGACGAAGGCGCGCTGGAGGCGATTTCGCTCGCCGCCGATCCTGTCGCCCTTCCCCCGCAGGCCGACTTCGCTCGCATGCCGCTTGAGCCCGACCAGCAAGCCGGCGCCGACGCTTTGTGCGCCAGCGTGGCGGCGAAAAATTTCTCCGTCTCCCTGCTTGAAGGCGTGACGGGCTCAGGCAAGACGGAAGTCTATTTCGAGGCGGTGGCGCAGGCTTTGCGCGAGGGTCGCCAAGCCCTCATCCTGATGCCGGAAATCGCCCTCACCGCCCAGTTCCTGGACCGATTCGCCGCCCGCTTTGGCGCGCGCCCCGCCGAATGGCATTCGGGCGTCGCCACCCGCAAACGCGCCCGCATCTGGACGGGCGTGGCGACAGGCGAGGTCAGCGTGGTCGCGGGCGCGCGCTCGGCCCTCTTCCTGCCCTTCAGCCATCTTGGCCTCATCGTGGTCGATGAAGAGCACGAAGCCGCCTACAAGCAGGAGGATGGCGTCAGCTATCACGCCCGCGACATGGCGGTGGTGCGCGGCCGCATCGAAGCCTGCCCGGTGGTGCTGGCCTCCGCCACGCCCTCCCTCGAATCGCGCGTCAACGCGCAGCAGGGGCGCTACGCCCATTTGCG
>CANBVC010000143.1 GCA_947372795.1 Beijerinckiaceae bacterium | reverse complement strand
TTCACCCCATCGCCCACGAACTTATTGGCGATAGAGACGCCCTGCTTGGGATCGGACACGTCGTCGCCGACGAGGATCGAAAGCTTCTGGCCGAGAATGCCGCCCGCCGCGTTGATATCCTCGATAGCCTGATCGACGCCATTCTTCATCTGGGTGCCGGTCGCTGCGCTGGGGCCGGTGATGGGGCCAGCCATGCCAAGCTTCACCTGCGCCTGCGCGCCGCCGCAAAGCCCAAGGCTGGCGGCGATGACAAGGCCTGAGAACCAGAGCTTGCTCATTCAAATCTCCATGAAGTCACGCGAATCCCCTTCGCTTGCCGCGAATCATGCTCGGTTTCGAGCGCGCCGTGAAGGGGGGATGGAAACGCAGGCGCTACAACTTCTCGGGATCTACCCGAGGAGCCAGAAACGGATACTGGCGCTGCATCTGCAAGGCGCGGGTCGCGCGGAAAGCTCCTGCGCTGATGGCGAGGAGCAGGGCAAAACTGATCCCCCAGACGCCAAAGCCAAGCAACGCCTCGCCCCAGTCGCCCCGGATGACGCGGGCGATGATCCGCCCCGCTGGAATCACGGGAACATTGAACAGCGCCCAGCACAGGAAGGAGGTGAAGGCGGAGAGGATCAGCATATAGCCCGGGAGGCGCGAGAGCGGACGCCAGGCGAGGGCCAGCGCACGGCCCGCCGCCACGGCCCCAGCCCCGCCCAGGACCAAGGTGAGCGCGAGCCAGATATGGACATCCGCCTCTATGCCACGTCCGAAATCCACGCCCATCAGGCGCCCCCTTCCAGATAAGCGGCACGAATTTCTGGGCGCGCCAGCAATTCGCGCCCGCCGCCAGACATAGTGACGCGTCCGTTGACGAGCACATAGGCGCGGTCGGCGAGCTTCAACGCATGAAAAGCGTTCTGCTCCACAAGGAAGACCGTCAGGCCCTCGCGCTTGTTGAGATCGCGGATCGTATCGAAGATCAGCTTCACCACCAGCGGCGCAAGGCCCAGCGAAGGCTCATCGAGCAACAGCAAACGCGGGCGGCTCATAAGCGCGCGGGCGATGGCGAGCATTTGTTGTTCGCCGCCAGACAGGGTGCCGCCGCTCTGCCTCATGCGCTCCTTCAGGCGCGGGAAGATGGCGAAGACGCGCTCGAGATCTTCGTTGAAAAAAGCGCCGCCATTGACCGCTGCGCCCATCTGCAAATTTTCATAAACGCTCATACGCGCGAAGATGCGCCGCCCCTCCGGCGACTGCGCGATGCCTGAGCGCGCGATGTCGTGGGGCGCCATGGCGGTGATGTCGCTGCCATCGAAGATGATGCGGCCAGCGCGCGCGCGCGGCGAGCCGAAGATGGTCATCATCAAGGTGGATTTACCAGCGCCATTGGCGCCAATCAGCGTGACGATTTCGCCAGCGTTGACGTCGATATTCACGTCGCGCAAGGCGACGATCTCGCCATAGGCGGCCTCGACGCCTTCTATGCGCAGCAAGGGCTGGCTCATGGCGTCTCTCCCGCCATGCGCGCGATCTCGCTTTCAGCCTCGATCACTTCGGCCTCGTCATCGACGCCGAGATAGGCCGCGATGACCTTTGGATCCTCGCGCACCGCCTGCGGCGCGCCATCGGCGATCTTGCGGCCATAGTCGAGCACAACGACATGATCGGAAACCTGCATAACGACGGACATGTCATGTTCGATGAGCAGAACCGAAACGCCGTCGTCATCCCTGATGGAGCGCAGCAGTTCCGTCAGTTGCGCGGATTCGCGCGGGTTGAGGCCAGCGGCGGGTTCATCAAGACAAAGCAGCACGGGATCGACGCACATGGCGCGGGCGATTTCGAGCCGCCGTTGGTCGCCATAGGGCAGTGAGCCTGCGGGATCGTCAGCACGTTCGATCAGATTGATCCGTTCAAGCCATCGCACCGCGCGCGCCACCGCCTCGCCTTCCGCGCGCTGGTAACCGGACGTGTTGAGCAGGCCGAACAGGGTCATGCCCGAAGCGCGCATGAGTGCGTTATGCTGGGCGACGATGAGATTTTCGAGCACGGTCATGCCGGTGAAGAGACGGATGTTCTGAAAGGTGCGGGCGACGCGCGCGCGGGCTGCAATCTCGTGATCGGCCATTCGCTCCAGCAGGAACAGACGATCAGCACGGTCGAAACGCCGTCCCGAACGCGTCAAGGCATCGAGGTCAGCGCCGCTCACCGCGCCATCGCGCGCGAGCGCCAAACGGCCTTGCGTGGGCTTGTAGAAGCCGGTGATGCAATTGAACACCGTCGTCTTGCCCGCGCCGTTGGGGCCAATGAGCGCGGTGATTTCGCCGCGCCCGACGCTCATATGAAAATCGCTTACGGCGGTGAGCCCGCCAAAGCGCATGGTGAGGCCCTCGACTGTGAGGAGCGGATCGCTAAGCCAGCGGCTCATCCGTGGCCCTCCCGCACCATAGAGCCCGCTACAGAGCGTTTATGCTTCAGAAAGATCGAGGGCGCGCGCGAGGATATGAGGCCGCGCGGCTTCCAGATCATCATCACAACCATGGCGAGGCCGAAGATCAGCATGCGATATTGCGCGGGGTCGAAACTCTCGCCGAAGATCTGCTTCAGAAAATCGAGTTCGCGCAGGATCTCGGTGCCGCCGATCATCGCGACAGCCGCAAGAGCCACGCCAATCTGCGAGCCCATGCCGCCCAGCACCACAATGGCGAGAATGGTCGCGCTCTCGATGAAAGTGAAGCTTTCGGGGCTGACGAAGTTCTGCCGCACGGCGAAAAATGCGCCCGCGAAACCACCGAACATGGCGCCCAGCGCAAAGGCGGTGAGCTTGGTGTTCACGGTGTTCACGCCCAGCGACCGGCAGGCGATCTCATCCTCGCGCAAAGCCTCCCAAGCGCGCCCGATGGGAAGGCGGCGCAGACGCAGCGTCACCGCATTGGTCAGGAGCGCGAGGCAGAGGATGAGGAAGTAGAGAAAGATGGTGCGGTGAATGGGCGTGAACTCAAGCCCGAAGAGAGTGGCGAATCCATCGTCATTGGCCGTGAAGGGAACGCCGAAGAAGGTCACGCGCGGGATGGAAGATATGCCCGCATAGCCATTGGAAAAATCCGTCCAGTTGATCAACACGATGCGGATGATTTCGCCAAAGGCCATGGTGACGATGGCAAGATAATCGCCGCGCAGACGCAGCACGGGAAAGCCTAGGATCACGCCCCAGAAGGCGGCGAGAAGGCCAGCCAGAGGCAGGCAGATCCAGAAGGAAAGCCCAAAGGTCGTGGACAGCAGCGCATAGGAATAGGCGCCCACAGCATAAAAGGCCACATAACCAAGATCGAGAAGACCCGCGAGGCCCACAACGATATTGAGGCCCCAGCCAAGCATCACATAAATGAGGATCTGGACGCCGAAGTTATTGATCCATTTCAGCGAGCCCGCAGGGCCAAGCCATGCCAGCATGATGAAGGGGAAGAGAAACAGCGCCACCAACCCGCCAATTGCGAAAAGGCCGCCACGATCGGGCGCCTCGCTGCGCGCGACCTGCGCCGGCGCGTGGCGCAGGCGCGCATCAAGCGGAAAGGCGATAGCCAGCAGCGCGAGACCGACGCAGGCGACGCCAGCGCCAGTGGCCGGATCGGCCACAAGCGCAAGTCGGCCCCCATAGACCGCAACCAGCGCACCGGGAATGGCGAGGGCGCGGGCGCGCCAGTCCTGAATGAGACCCGCCAGCAGGCGCGCGCAGAAAATGGCGACGACGGCGACCAGCGACAACGACCATCGCGGCTCCACGACGAGCTGGTTCTGCATGTCCTGTTCGGTGCGATAGGCCAGCAGCGGAAAGGACAGACCGAAGGTCACAAGCCCCGCAAAGCCTGCATCCACGAGGGCGGTTTGAAGCACAGGGCGCGGGCGATCATTCGGCGCGGCCATGATCAGACCTTCTCCACTTCCGGACGCCCCAGCAGGCCCGAGGGCATGAAGACGAGCGTGACGGCGAGGACGGAGAAGGCCGCGACATCCTTATAATCAGCGGAAAAATAAGCGGCCCAGAAGGTTTCGATGAGCCCGATCAGAAGCCCGCCGATGACAGCGCCCGGCAGGGAGCCGATGCCGCCCAGAACCGCCGCCGTGAAGGCCTTCACGCCCGGGGTGA
The DNA here is from genome assembly GCA_947372795.1 of Beijerinckiaceae bacterium. Taxonomy (GTDB): domain Bacteria; phylum Pseudomonadota; class Alphaproteobacteria; order Rhizobiales; family Beijerinckiaceae; genus Terripilifer. The sequence goes on along the minus strand of CANBVC010000143.1, from coordinate 3,974 downwards.
AGCCATCGGAGAAATTCACGACGCCGTAATAAAGCATGTAGAGGACGCCCGCGACCGCAGCCAAAGCAGCGCCGATGACGAAGGTGAGCGAGATCGTGCGGTCCACATCCACGCCAAGCAGCGCCGCCATTTTCCGATCCTGCGCGCAGGCTCGCTGGGCGCGGCCCAAAGCGGTCTTCTGCACCAGAAACCAGAAACCAAGCAGCAGCGCCGCCGTCACCGCCATGATGAGGATTTGCTTGTAGGACAAGGTGACGCTGAGCGGGCCGTCGGTCACATGAATGAGATCGGTGAACATGGGCGGCACGGTCTTGTTGCGCGGGCCCTGCGCCACCTGAACGAAATTCGACAGCAAGATCGACATGCCGATGGCCGAAATCAACGGCGCGAGACGAAACGACCCACGCAAAGGTCGATAGGCCACACGCTCGATGGCCCAGTTCCAAAGGCCCGTGAAAGCCATGGCCACGACGAGCACGATGAGAAAGGCGAGCGGCAGATAGGCTATGCCCAGCACCTGCGTGAGGATTAGGAAAACCAGCAGGGCGATGAAGGCGGAGAGCATGAATACGTCGCCATGGGCGAAATTGACCATGCCGATGATGCCAAAGACCATCGTATAGCCGATGGCGATCAACCCATAGATCGAGCCCAGCGTCATCCCGTTGATGAGTTGCTGCAGGAAATTTTCCATAAAAGCGCAGGCGCTCCTGAATCGGCTGATCTCGCCAAACCGAATCTCAGGATAGCAATTGTCGGGGCGCAGCGCGAATGGGGGGCAGGCGCGACACTAAACCATAGCTATAAACTCCATCCTTTGGCTTCGACGACTTGCGCCAAACCCTCTGGCGTTGCATCTAGGCGCGAGGGCGCTTGCATGGCGGCGCCGCACAAGGCTTGACGCCAACTACGGGGACGATGCGCATGGCTATGACGATGAAGGGGGAGGTCACTCTTCCCGCCGACCGGCAAACGGTCTGGGAGAAGCTCAACGACACCGAAGTTCTCAAGGCCTGCATCCCCGGCTGCCAGACCCTGGACAAAACCGAAAACGGCCTGTCCGCCGTGGTGAAGGTCAAGGTTGGCCCGGTTTCGGCCACCTTCAAGGGCAATGTGGAGCTGACGGACCTTGATCCGCCGAACGGCTACCGGATCTCGGGTTCGGGCGAAGGCGGAATCGCGGGCTTCGCCAAGGGCGGCGCAAATGTGCGCCTGACCGACGCCGAGGGCGGCGGCACCTTGCTGTCCTATGACGTCGAGGCCAATGTGGGCGGCAAGATCGCTCAGCTCGGCGCGCGCCTGATCGATGGCGTGGCCAAGAAGAACGCCGACCAGTTCTTCGCGACTTTCGTCCAGATCGTCAGCGCCCCAACCGCCTAAACATCGCAGCGCGCGGCGTGGTGCTGGACGATGCGCCAGCCCCCGTCGCGCTCAGCCACGACCCAGGTCAGGCGGTAGAGGCGAGGCTCCGCGCCGAATCGAAACCGCCAGAAGCCGGCGGTTGCGAACACGCCGGGCGCCACGCTCACCAGCTCCGGCTCTTCGAAGGCCTCGAGCGTCACGTCAGGCGAAAGCCCGGCGAAATAGGCTCGGACTCCCTCGTGGCCTTTGAAAAGTTGCGGGGTCGAGCCGAAGAGCAGCGCATCGGGTGCATAGAGCCCGACCAGCCCGCCGAGATCGCGCACGGCGAAGGCCTGCGCCCAAAGAGCCCGCAAATCCCCTGCGATTCGAGCCTCTTCGCTCATTTACCGCCCTGTGATTTCATGACCGGGCTCATACCTCTCCATCGCCAGCCAACGTTCCACGCCTGAACTCGGGTGACAAGAGGGACGTTTTCCCAGCAACTGCTTGCTTGACGCCGCCCGCTCGGCATATCAGTTTCCATCAAGTTTCGTTGTTTTGGAGGGAATGCCCATGACCGCCGTATCCATGACGGTAAACGGCCAGCACGTCAGCGCCGATATTGATCCGCGCACCCTGCTGGTCCAATTTCTGCGCGAACAGCTGCGCCTGACGGGCACCCATGTCGGCTGCGACACCAGCCAGTGCGGCTGCTGCGTCGTTCATGTTAACGGCGACGCGATCAAGTCCTGCACCACCCTCGCCCTGACCTGCGACGGCGCCACTGTCGTCACGATCGAGGGGCTCGCCAAGGGCGACGTGCTGCATCCCATGCAGGCGGCCTTCCGCGAGAACCATGGCCTTCAGTGCGGCTTCTGCACCCCCGGCATGATCATGACCGCGGTGGAGCTGGTTCAGCGCAAGGGAACCAACCTCGACGAACACACTATCCGCGAAGAGCTCGAAGGCAACTTGTGCCGTTGCACCGGCTACCACAACATCGTGAAGGCCATCAGCGCAGGCGCGCAGGCCATGGGTTCGGCCGCCGAGTAATCCGGCGCGCCGGCGCTGTCAGCGCACTTCCTTCATTTATTTTAGGGAGACGAAACGATGACCGAGACAGGCATTGGAGCATCCGTCCGCCGGAAGGAAGACTTCCGCTTCGTGACCGGCAAGGGCCGCTATACGGACGACGTGAACCGTCCGGGCCAGACCCATGCCTATTTTGTCCGCTCTCCCCACGCCCATGCGACGATCAACAAGATCGACGCGACCGAGGCCCTGAAGACCAAGGGCGTCCTCGCCGTCTTCACGGGTGACGATCTCGCCGCCGACAAGGTGGGCGGCCTCATCTGCGGCTGGATGATCCACTCCAAGGACGGCTCGCCCATGAAGGCTGGCGCCCATCCCGCCCTCGCCCAGGGCAAGGTGCGCTACGTGGGCGATCATGTCGCCGTCGTGATCGCCGAAACCTACGCAATCGCGCGCGACGCGGGCGAGAAGGTCGTGGTGGATTACACCGTGCTGCCCGCAAATGCGGACACCGCTTCCGCCGCAAAGCCCGGCGCGCCCGTGGTGCACGACGTCGCGCCAGATAACACGGTCTATGACTGGAAGCTCGGCGACAAGGACGCGACCGACGCCGCCTTCGCCAAAGCGAAACACGTCACCCGCCTTGAGATCGTCAACAACCGCCTGGTGCCCAACCCCATGGAGCCGCGCGCAGCCGTTGGCGACTATGACGAGGGGAACGAGAGCTTCACCCTCTACACCACAAGCCAGAACCCCCATGTGGCGCGGCTCGTGCTCTCCGCCTTCATCGGCATCGCGCCCGAGCACAAGCTACGCGTCATCGCTCCGGATGTCGGCGGCGGATTTGGCTCCAAGATCTTCATCTATGCGGAAGAAACGATCTGCGTCTGGGCGGCGAAGAAGGTGCGCCGTCCCGTTAAGTGGACCAGCGACCGCACGGAAGCCTTCCTCAGCGACGCCCATGGCCGCGACCATGTCACCCACGCCGAGCTCGCGCTCGACGAGACCGGCAAGACTCTGGGCCTGCGGGTGAAGACGACCGCCAATCTTGGCGCCTATCTGTCGACCTTCTCTTCCTCGGTGCCGACCTATCTCTACGCGCCGCTCCTGTCGGGCCAGTACAATATCCCCGCGATCTATGCTGAAGTGGACGGCGTCTATACGAATACGTCTCCAGTCGACGCCTATCGCGGCGCAGGCCGGCCCGAGGCGACTTTCGTTGTCGAGCGCCTTATGGAAGTCGCCGCCCGCGAGATCGGCCGCGACCCCGCCGAATTCCGTCGCCAGAACTTCGTGACCCAGTTCCCGCATCAGACGCCCGTCATCATGTGCTACGATGGCGGCGATTATCCCAAGGCGCTCGACAAGGCGCTGGAGCTCGCCGACTACGCGAATATCGGCAAGCGCAAGGCTGAATCAGCGCGCAAGGGCATGCTGCGCGGCATCGGCATCTCAGCCTATATCGAGGCCTGCGGCATCGCACCCTCAGCGGCCGTGGGCTCGCTGGGCGCTGGCGTCGGCCTTTGGGAAAGCGCGGAAGTTCGCGTGAACCCCGTCGGCACCGTGGAAATCCTGACCGGCTCGCACTCCCATGGTCAGGG
>CANBVC010000142.1 GCA_947372795.1 Beijerinckiaceae bacterium | reverse complement strand
GGCTGGTTCGCCAAGCATGACGTTGAACTCGCCATCACCATGACGCCCTCTTCCGCCTATCAGGCGGAGGCGCTGGCCAAGGGCGAATTCGACATCGCGGGCACCGCCTTCGACAATGTCGTCGCCTATACCGAAGGTCAGGGCGCTGTGGCCCTGCCTGAGACGCCGGACTTCTTCGCCTTTATCGGCGCGACGCAGATCGAGCTCGCGATCATCGCCCAGCCTGACAACAACGCCGTGGCGGATCTTGCGGGCAAGTCCCTGGCGCTCGATGCGCCGGGCACCGGCTTCGCCTTCGTCTTCTACCATATGCTCGAAAAGGGCGGCGTCGCGCCGGGCTCTTATGAGCGCGTGGCTGTAGGCGCGACGCCCCAGCGTTGGGAAGCGGTGAAGGCCGGCCAGCACGCCGCGACCATGACCATCGAACCCTTCACATCGATCGCCGCCGCGCAGGGCTTCAAGGTGCTCGCCAAGAGCACGGAAACCATCAACGACTATCAGGGCGGCGTCTTCGCGGCTCGCCGGTCATGGGCAGGCACGCATCCCGAGGCGTTGAAGGGTTTCATCAAGGCCTATCTCGATGGCCTCGCCTGGACGCTCGACCCCGCCAACCGCGAAGAGGCCTCGCAGATCCTGCTACGCAACATGCCGGACATCAAGCCGGGCGTCGTGGGTTCGGTGATGAACAGCCTCCTGTCGCCGCGCTCAGGGCTCACCCCGAAGGCCGAAGTCACCATCGAGGGCATACGCACCGTGCTCGATCTGCGCACACGTTACGGTAAGCCGGGCGCCTCGCTCACCGACCCGCATAAATATATCGATTTGAGTTACTACAACGACGCCCTGAAGGGCTGAGGCGAAGGGGCGAAGAGAGAGCCTCTTCGCCCCTTTGGTTAGCGTCCGCCGCCTTCGCCGCCGCGCATTTCACCCCCGCGCATCATATCGCCTCCGCGCTGTTCGCCGCCCCGCATCATGTCGCCTCCGCGTCGATCGCCGCCGCCGCGCATGTCATGATCGGTATCGCGACGGTGATCCATATCGCGGTCGCGATGATCCCGGTCGCGATACTCGCGCGGACCCTCGCGATGATCGCGGCGGTCATGATCGCGATAATTCCTTTCGTACCACGACCTGCCGCCGCCCCAACCGAGGCCCTGCCGCCACGCGTAGCCGCAAATGTACCAGCCCGGCCCACGCCAGCCATCATCATAGAAGCAGTACTCTTGACCGTTCCAGAAAAACTGGATCTGCTCGATCATTGACGGCGCTGGCCCTGAAGCGCCGCTTGCAGGCGCAGCCACAGCGCCGGCCGCGCCCGCCCCCGCCAGCAGGAGCGTCGCCGACATCAATTTGAACATATGTTGCATTGGGAATCTCCGATGCTCGTCCAGCCCCGCAGATCAATTCGAGGCTGGCCGATTGGTTTCCCCTGCGGAAGGTCAGGCCACGAGCAAAGACGCCTCGCTGCCCTTGTCCTCATGTGGCTTGACCACGATCTCGACATCCTGGCCCAAAGCGACCAGAAAACGCATCAATCGCTCAACCGAGAACTGCCGGAAATCACCGTTCAGCATTTTTGATACGTCGGGCTGCTTCACGCCGAAAAGCCCGGCGGCGGCGGCCTGCTTGAGGCCCCGCTCTTTCATCAACGCGTCGATTTTCACAACCAGTTTGGCCTTCACCAGATGCTCTTGCGCATTAGGCAGGCCAATGTCGTCGAAGACATTGCCGCCACCAATTTCGTAACTGATCTTGGCCATAGCTACGACCCCGCATGAAGTTGCTGCGCCAGGCGCAAACGCTGCTCAATAAGCCTTACGTCCGATACAGGGGTGGCGATGCCTTTCTTTGATTTCTTTTGAAAGACATGCAGCACATAAACCGCCGATGCGAACCGCACCGTGTAGACTGTGCGAAACGTATCGCCCCGATAGTCATCAATGATCTCGATGACCCCAGCATCACCCGAGCCCTTGAAAGTCTTGGCCTTACGATGGCGACCGCCAATTTGAGCCTGAAACAGGGCGTAACCCATTTCAGCTTTCACTTCTGCTGGAAAAACCCGAAAATCTTTACGAGTCGCGCCCATCCAGACAAGAGGCTTCAGATCGAAGTCGTCTATCATATCCAGCGATCAAATATAGTGATATCAAAATAAAAATCAACTGGGGGGCGAAAAGCCCCCCAACCTCAACCTAAGCTCCTCAAAACGGGGGCTTTTCACACTCCACCGTCGTGCGCAGCATCAGGCGGCGCTCGGTCGAGGGGAAATCTGTGCGGGCGTGCGAGGAGCAACGGTTATCCCAGAGCAACACATCGCCGACCTGCCATTTATGGGCGTAAACGAATTCAGGCTTCTCCATATGCTGGAAAATGGCCTCAAGGATCGGAGCCGCTTCCTCATCCGGCATGCCCTCGATGCCGGTGGTCATCAGGCGGTTCACATAGAGCGCCTTACGGCCGCTCTGGTCATGGGTGCGAACGAAGGGATGATGGGATTCGCCAAAGGCCTCGGTGCCTTTGCCGTCGCCCTTTTGCACGGAGCCATAGTTATAAAAATGCTTCGCGCGTTTGCCGTCGACCTTGGCGCGAAGCGTCGGGTCGAGCGTGTCCCAGGCGGCATAGCCGCAGGCGAAAAGGGTATCGCCGCCTTCGGAGGGAATCTCGACCGAATAAAGCATGGTCGCCGCATCGGGATTGGCGGAATGGATCATGTCGTGATGGAACATCATCTCGCCATCGGGAAGCGCGCCGATGGGTTCGCCATTCTCGCGGATGTTTGAGATCAGCATGATGTTTGGCAGGATCTTGTCGAAGCCCGGCGGGAAATATTTCGGCGGCCGGCGCATATGGCCGACAGGCCCGAAGTAGGCGGTTATGCGCAGCAAATCTTCCTGCGAGAGCGTCTGCCCCCGGAACACGATAACCGAATTGTCCAGAAAGGCCTCGTTGATAGCCTCGATATCCGCATCAGAGAGCGGCTTCGTCATATCAAGACCCCGCATTTCCGCGCCGATGTAACGGGTCAGCGGAACGACTTCGAGATTGCTGGTGGCGGCCGTCATGATTTTTCCTCCGTGTATTCGTTAGAGTTTAGCGCAAGGGCGTACCCGCGCAACAGGGTCAGAAGAATCCCCCATCGCGCAGGGCGCGCCAGATCAGGTCTAATGCCAGTATGGTCACAAAAATTTTGAGCAGCAGGCGGAAGCGCTGTTCGCTGGTGCGGGCGAGCGCCTCCTCCCCAAGCCAGTTACCGACCGCGCCAGTGGCGACCATGGCGACCATGAGCGGAAGATAGGCGCTGATGGCGAAACCCAGAAAACCGAAAGCGATCAGTTTGAATATATGCACGAAGACCATCAGCGCGCCCTGGGTCGCCGCATGGTTGCGCCGATCTGGCGAAGCGCTGGCGACGAAGGGAGTGATGAGCGTGCCGGTGGCGCTGACGAACATGCCAAGGAAGGTCGCGGCGAAACCCAGCACTGCAAAACGTCCCCGCTCCGCGCCCATCTTGCTGAGCTTCGGCAACCAGGTGACGATCAGAATGAAGGTTCCGATCATGCCCAGGAGAACATGGGTGGGAAGCGCGACAAATGTTTTCGCGCCCACCGCCGCCCCCACAATGGCGCCAACGATGAATGGCGCGATCGTGGATTTCATGACGTAGCGCCACATGATGATCGTGCGCGAGACGCCAGAGCCCAGCTGCACGACCGTATGCACGGGCACGAGTACCGCAGGAGGCATGACCGAAGCCATGAGCGCGAGCAGGATCACGCCGCCAGCCGTGCCGGTGAAAACGCCGATGAAAGCCGTCGCAAAGCTGGCCAAGGTCAATCCCGCGAACATCAGCGGTCCCATATCGGGCGTGCCCAGAAAATCCATATGATCGTCCCCCCTATCTCAGCTTTTGTTTTTGTCGCGCAGCAGCCACGGGATGATCCCGAACGCCATCATCAGCGCTGATGAAGCGCTGCATGTGATGATGAGCGGCCAGACGGTGCCATCGGCCAGCAATCCGTAAGTCTGCGTCGTCAAGGCTCCAAAAAGGTTCTGCAAACAAACGCCAACGCCCGAGGCCGTACCAGCCAGACGCGGCTCGATGGCCATGGCCCCAGCCTGACCATAGGGCAGCGCTATGCCTTGCGCGAAAGTGATGAAAAATCCGGGGCCAAACACTGAAAGCGGTGTGACGACGCCCGAGCCCAGCAATACACAAAGAACAATGGCGGCCAGAAGCGACAAGATCGAGCCAATGAAAACCATGGTCTCGATGCGTGCTTTGGAGCCGAGGCGGCTGGAGACGAAGTTGCCCGCGAAATAGCCCGCCGGAAAGGCGAAAAACCAAAAGCCATATTCCGCTGCGGGGCGATGCAGCATCTCCTTCATGATGAAGGAAGCGGCCGTCGCCGTCACCATAAAGACGCCGGTGCTGAACCCGGTCTGGCAAACATAAGAGGTGAAGCGTATCTGCGAGAACAGATTGCCAAATCCCCGCAAGAAACCGGGCCTTGGCAAGCCCGAGCCCGAAACCGGCGGCCGCGTCTCATAGATCGAGAACCAGGCGCCGGTGGCGATGATTATTCCGCCCCCGAGCGCGAAAGCAAAGACGCCGCGCCAGCCATAGTAATCAACCAGCAGGCCAGAGGCGATGGGCGCGATCATCGGGCCTATGGTGTAAAACATCGTCAGATAGGCCAGCACCTTAACCAGCTTGTCGGGGCCATAGGCGTCGCGCGCGATCGTGCGCACCAGCGTTAGCCCGCATCCCGCGCCGATTGCCTGCAGCAGCCGACCGATCACCAGCGTCGTCACCGACACCGCGAAAAGCGAGGCGAGGCTTCCCACGAGAAAGAAGGCGAGGCCGGACAGCAGCACGGGCCTGCGGCCGTAGCGGTCGGCCAGCGCCCCATAGATCAACGTCGCTGCGGCCATGCCGAACAGGGCGACGCTGAAGGTTAATTGGGCAAGGGAATCCGAGATTTGCAGGCCCGCCTTCACAGCGGGAATCACCGGCATAAACGCGTGGACCGCGAGCGGTCCCATCAATGCGATGGAGGCGAGAGAGAGCGCGAACGTCCGGGACGGTGCTGGTGGCATATTGCTTCTTGTCCGGTCCGGGTGATCCACCCCAAGCCGATTCCTGAGATATCTAACCTTCAGTAGACCAATGCGTCTGCGCACGCCACCCGTCCGTAGGTGACTCCTTGGAAGCGGTTGCGTAATAAGGCGACAGAATTCCACAAGGAGATCCCGCATGTCCGCTCGCCGCCTGACCCTGAAGGCCGCCCTGCTGCTCACGCTCGCCCTGCCCTGCGCGCACGCCATGGCCCAGAACGCCGACAACCTTTTCGCCAAGAAGACGGTCACGATCTTCATCGGCAACACCTCTGGCGGTAGCTATGACCTTTACGGGCGCATGGTCGCGCGCTTTTTGGGAAAGCATCTGCCCGGCCAACCGACGGTCGTCGCCTCGAACATGCCGGGCGCAGGCACCCTGAAGGCCGCGAACTTCATCTATGACGTCGCCCCCAAGGACGGCACCGCCATCGGCATCGTGACCGAGACGCTGGCGCTTGAACAGGCGGTCGCCAATCCGGCCGTGCAGTTCGATGCGACGAAGTTCATCTGGATGGGCCGCGTCGCCTCCTCCAACAACATTCATTTCCAGTGGCACACCGCCAAGGTCCAATCCATCGAAGAGGCCAAGACGACTGAGTCGCCGGTGGCCGCCGCAGGCGCGGGCAATATTTCTGAAGTGGTGCCCAACCTGTTGAACAAGGTGCTTGGCACGAAATTCCGGGTCATCTCGGGCTATCCCGCCTCCGCCGAATCCATGCTCGCCATGGAGCGCGGCGAGGTCGAGGGCACAGCCTCGTCCTGGGCCGCCGTGAAGACCGGCAAGAAGGCGTGGCTCGCGGAAAAGAAGATCAAGATCATCCTGCAGGACGTGCCGACCCGCAGCCCCGACCTGCCGGATGTGCCAGCCCTCGGCGAGCTCGGCGACAATGCCGACGACAAGGCGCTGCTGGGCCTCTACGCCAGCGGCGGCGCCATCGGCCGCGCCTTCATCCTGCCGCCGGGCACCAACCCCGCCGCCGTGAAAGCCTTGCAGACCGGCTTCATGGCCATGGTGAAGGACCCTGAGTTCCTCGCCGAAATGGATAAGGCCTCGGTCGATGTCGATCCGATGGGCCCAGACGAACTGGCGGCGAACATTCGCCAGACCCTTGCGACATCGCCTGCGGTGATCGCGAGAGCAAAGGCGATTTTCGGCCGCTGGGCCTGCGTCCCCCCGCCACGCTGGCGAAAAGGATGCGTGCACCTTAACTAAGGTCTGGAGGCCCCATGAGCGTCACCATCCCAGACCCGGCAGTTGAAGCGGCTCCTCGAAACCGGGATCTGTCGATCCCGGTAGAGGGCATGACCTGCGCCACTTGCGCGGGGCGGATCGAGGCGGCGCTTTGCGCGCTGCCCGGCGTCTCCGCTCAGGTGAACCTTGCAGCGGAGCGGGCCGAGGTGACCTTCGACCCCACTCTGACGACGCCGAGCGCTCTGGCCGACGCCATCGAAAACGCGGGCTATGACGTTCCGCACGAAACGATTGAACTCAAGATCGGCGGCATGACCTGCGCCAGCTGCGTTGCGCGGGTGGAAAAGGCGCTGGCTTCGGCGCCCGGCGTCGTCTCTGCGACCGTCAATCTCGCTACCGAAAAAGCCACCGTCGAGGCGCAGCGAGGCCTGCTGCGCCCGGCCGATCTTGTGGCCGCCGTCGAGGACGCCGGCTATGAAGCGCAGATCCTGACGGGCGACAGCGCCCGCGACGCCCAGATCGTAGCCGCCGATGAAGGACGTATGCGCCAAGAGCGCTGGCGCGTCGTGGCGGCGCTCACCCTGGCCCTGCCCCTGACCCTGCCCATGTTCGGGATCATGCTGCCCTTCTGGCTGCAATTCGCGCTGGCGACCCCGGTGCAGTTCGTTCTTGGCTGGCGCTTCTATGTGGCGGGCTACAAGGCGGTGCGGGCGGGCGCGGGGAATATGGACCTGCTCGTGGCGCTCGGCACCTCCACCGCCTATGGCTACAGCCTCTGGCTCATGGCGCAGCCTCACGCCCATCATCTCTATTTCGAGGCGGCGTCCATCGTCATCGGCTTGGTGCTGCTGGGCAAATGGCTGGAGAGCCGCGCCAAACGATCCACAACCCTCGCCATCCGCTCGCTCATGGCCCTGCGCCCCGAAACCGCGCGGGTGGAGCGCGGCGGTGGCGAGGTAGAGGTTCCCGTCTCGGCGGTGGCGCTGGGAGACGTCGTTGTGGTGCGCCCCGGCGAGCGGCTGCCGGTCGACGGTCGCGTGCTCGCGGGCGCAAGTTCAGTTGATGAAAGTCTGCTGACTGGCGAAAGCCTGCCCGTTGAAAAAGCGGTCGGCGACAAGGTCACTGGCGGCGCCATCAATGGCGAGGGCCTGCTGCGGGTGGAGACGACCGCGGTGGGCGAGCAATCGACGCTGGCGCGCATCATCTCGCTTGTCGAACATGCGCAGGCCAATAAGGCGCCGGTGCAGAAGCTGGTGGACAAGGTCTCGGCGGTCTTCGTGCCCGTGGTCATCGCCATCGCAGCCCTGACCTTCCTTGGCTGGTGGCTGCTCCTTGGCGACCCTGCGGGCGGGCTGCTGTCGGCGGTCTCGGTCATGGTCATCGCCTGCCCCTGCGCGCTCGGCCTCGCCACCCCCACGGCCTTCATGGTTGGGACGGGCGCCGCCGCCCGCGCGGGCATCCTCATTCGCGATCAGGAGGCGCTGGAGCGCGCCCATGCGCTTGATACGGTGGTGCTCGACAAGACCGGAACCATCACGCAGGGCCGCCCCTCGGTTACCGAGATGCTCCCCGCGAGCGGTGTCACGCAGGAGGCGCTGCTGCGGGTCGCCGCCGGGGCTCAGCATGGCAGCGAGCATCCCCTGGCTCATGCGATCCTGACGCGCGCGCAGGGCATGGAGATAGACCGGCTCGACGCCTTCCGCAACCGCACCGGCATGGGGCTGGAGGCCACTCTCGCTGGTCGCAAGATCGTCATTGGCAACCGCGCGCTCATGGGCGAGGCGGGCGTCGACCTCGCTGAACTCTCCATACAGGTTGAATCGCTCGAAAC
>CANBVC010000141.1 GCA_947372795.1 Beijerinckiaceae bacterium | reverse complement strand
ACCCGCAAGATATTTAGGCGCGCCAAGCAGCAGCGGAATGACAGGCGCCAAAACATTGTTGCCGCCAGACAGAAACATCATCCGCGTCTGGCTCGCGATGACCTTCAGCCAACGCAAAGCCAGCGCATCAAAACTCCCCTCAAGCTTTGCGCGCTCGTCTTCATCGCCGCCGATCAGGGCGATGGTTTCGGCGTTTTCACGCGTCCGCGTCAGCTCATAACGAAAGTCGGCCTCAGCCGCAGCCTTCTTCTCCACCCGCTCGACGAGGGGCCTACCGATCAGCCACATGCCAAAGGAGGTGAGGCCGGAATAAAGAACCGCCGCGATGATGAGATAGCCGGGGATCTCGACTCCAAACAGGGTCAGCGATCCCCCGATGAACCAGAGCACGCCAACGAAAGAGGCCGCAGTGAGAGCGGCGTTCGTCACGCCTGCAGTGAAGTCCACGAACAGCTCGATGGAAAGACGCCCATCCTCGGCCATGCGCGCTTCTGGATTATCGACGAGATCCAGAATGCTGAGCTGATAGAAGCGCCGCCGTTCCATCCAGCGTCGCACCAGCGTTTTGGACATCCACTCGCGCCATCGCAACTGCAGGCGCATGCGCGTTTGTTGCAGCACCGCAGCCGTCACCGCGCTCACCAGCGTCAGGCCCAGCATGAGTTCCACGCTGAGCAGGATGCGATGCTCGTCTTTGTATTGAAGGGCGTCGAAGAAAAACTTGTTCCAGGCGTTCACCGCCAAGGCCGCGCCAAGATTCATCAACAGGGCGAGCAACAGCGCGATGGTGAACAACCATGCTTTGAGGGCGGTGCGCCCACGCCAGAACCCCAAAGACAGCAATGCGAAGCGCCGCAGTAGGCGGGACTGTATCTTGGATTTTGATGCGGCATGGTCAGCCATGACACATCGATAACGCACACGGCCAAGCTCGGTTCCCTGCCCCTAGGGCAATTCCACAACGAGCCCGTCGCGCAGCGTCACGCGGCGATCCATACGCGCCGCAAGGTCGAGGTTATGGGTCGCGACGAGAGCCGCCAGCCCCGTCGCGCGCACGATCTGAGAAAGCGCCTGAAAGACATGGTCAGCCGTGCGCGGATCGAGGTTGCCGGTCGGCTCATCGGCAAGCAAAACGCGCGGACCATTGGCGACGGCCCGCGCGATGGCGACGCGTTGCTGCTCGCCTCCAGACAGTTCGGCAGGCCGATGCTCCATGCGCTTGCCAAGGCCCAGATAACCGAGCAACTCCTCGCTTCGCTGGCGCGCCGCACCCTTCGCCAATCCCGCGATCATCTGGGGCATCATGATATTTTCGAGCGCCGTGAACTCGGGCAGCAGATGATGAAACTGATAGACGAAGCCGATCTGGTGGCGACGCAATGTGGTGCGCTGCGCATCCTCCATCCCAGCGGTAGGCACGCCCGCCACATAGACTTCCCCGCCATCGGGCTTTTCGAGAAGACCCGCGATATGCAGCAGCGTTGATTTACCCGCGCCCGAAGGCGCGATCAGCGCGACGGTCTCACCCGGCCATAGCGCAAGCTCGGCGCCGCACAGAATGTCGAGCGCGCTTTCACCCTGCTTGTAGCTGCGCCGCACTTGATGCAGCCAGAGCGAAGGGTATTCATCAGCCCCGCTCATTCGTACCTCAGCGCTTCAACAGGATCGAGCTTCGCAGCGCGCCATGCAGGATAGATCGTCGCCAGCAGCGAGAGCCCCAGCGCCATCGACACGACGAGTATGACGTCGCCCGCGACGACCACCGAAGGCAGGCGGCTCAGCAGATAAAGATTGGGATCAAAGACGTTCAGGCCAAAGCTGCGGTTGATGAGCTGGCGCACAGATTCAAGATTATGCGCGACGACAAGCCCAAGCAGCAGGCCCGCGAATGTGCCCGACGCTCCGATCGTGGCGCCGGTGACAAGGAAAATGCGCAGCACCGCGCCGCGCGTCGCGCCCATGGTGCGCAGGATCGCGATATCGCGACCCTTGTCCTTCACCAGCATGGTCATGCCAGAAATGATGTTCAACGCCGCCACGAGAATGATGAGCGTGAGGATTAGGAACATCACGGTGCGCTCGATCTTCAGCGCCTCAAAGAAGGAGCGGTTGCGCTGGCGCCAATCAGTCATGATCATCGGTCGACCGACAGCCTTGTCGAGCTTGGCGCGCATCCCGTCCATATCATCGGGGTTTTCGACAAAGGCTTCGATGACGCTGGCTTCGTCCTCTTTGTTGAAATAGGCCTGCGCTTCCTTCAGCGGCATGTAGACGAAGATGCCGTCAAATTCTGACACGCCGATCTGGAAGATCGCGACGACCGGATAGGCCTTGATGCGCGGCGCAACACCAAAGGGTGTAGCGGCCCCCCGCGCCGTCAAAATCGAGATCGTATCGCCGACGCGCACGCTCAATTGCTCGGCCATCTTGGCGCCGATGGCGACGCCTTCAGAGATATCGAAACCATCGAGCGACCCACGCCGCACATTGTTCGCGATGCCCGGCAGTCGCTTGATGTCAGCTTCGCGAATGCCGCGCACCAGCGCGCCAGATTGCTGATAGGGCGAGGAAACGCCTGCCGCCCCTTCCACCATGGGAATAGCGATGGTGACGCCGGGCACCTGCTCCAGCCGCTTCACCACGTCGTCGTAATCACTCAGCGGCGTCTCGACGCCCTGCAGAAACACGTGGCCATTGATGCCGATGATCTTGCTCATCAACTCAAGATGAAAACCATTCATCACGGACATGACGACGATTAGCGTCGCGACGCCCAGCATGATGCCAAGAAACGAAAAGCCCGCGATGACGGATACGAAGCTCCCGGCTCGCCGCGCGCGCAAATAGCGCAGGGCGATCATCCATTCGAAAGGCGCAAAGGGGCGTGTGGCGCGAGCTGGCGCCGCAACCTCTCCCTGCGTCTCGATGGCGTGATCGCTCAAGCGGTGAACCTGTTGATGACCTCATCGAGCGAAAGGCTTTCCTTCGCGCCCGTGCGGCGATTCTTGACCTCGACCTTGCCTTCCGCAAGCCCCTTGGGGCCAACGATCACCTGATGTGGCACGCCGATCAGATCCAGCGTGGCGAACTTGGCGCCCGGCCGCTCGTCGCGGTCGTCATAGAGCACGTCGATCCCCGCCTTTTCGAGCTTGGCGTAGAGATCCGCGCAGGCGGCGTCGGTCGCGGCGTCGCCGACCTTGAGGTTCGCGAGACCGATGGTGAAGGGCGCGACAGACTCAGGCCAGATGATGCCGGCGTCATCATGGTTCGCCTCGATCAGCGCGGCCACGAGACGCGAGGGGCCGATGCCGTAGGAGCCCATCTGCACAGGCGTTTCCTTGCCATCGGGGCCATTCACCACGGCGCGCATGGGCTGCGAATATTTCGTGCCGAAATAGAAGATATGACCAACTTCAATGCCGCGCGCAGAAACCCGCTGAGCTTCGGGCAGCGCGTCGAAGGCGCCAGCGTCATGCATCTCTGAGGTTGCGGCGTAGCGCTTCGTCCACTCTTCAAAGACACCCTGCATCACATCGCGATCATCGAAGGCGATGTCGGCGGGCGGGGTCGGCATGTCCATATAATCAGAGTGGCAGAAAACCTCGCTCTCGCCGGTCGAGGCGAGAATAATGAATTCATGGCTGAGATCGCCGCCGATGGGGCCAGTGTCGGCGCGCATCGGAATGGCCTTGAGCCCCATGCGGGCAAAAGTGCGCAGATAGGCTGCGAACATCTTGTTATAGGAATGACGCGCGCCAGCGGCGTCGAGATCGAAGGAATAAGCGTCTTTCATCAGGAATTCGCGCGAGCGCATCACGCCAAAGCGCGGGCGCACCTCGTCTCGGAACTTCCACTGGATATGATACAGATTGAGCGGCAGATCTTTATAAGAGCGCACATAGCCGCGGAAGATCTCGGTGATCATCTCTTCATTGGTGGGGCCAAAGAGCATCTCGCGCTCGTGGCGGTCGGAGATGCGCAGCATCTCCTTGCCATAGGCCTCATAGCGCCCACTCTCACGCCAAAGGTCGGCGGATTGGATGACAGGCATGAGCAGTTCGATCGCCCCTGCCCTGTTCTGCTCCTCGCGCACGATCTGCTCGATCTTGCGCAGCACACGAAGGCCGAGCGGCAGCCAGGCGTAGATGCCCGCCGACTCCTGCCGCACCATGCCGGCGCGCAGCATGAGCCGATGCGAGACGATCTCCGCCTCCTTGGGCGTTTCGCGGAGGATGGGAAGGAAGAAGCGGGACAGACGCATCGGGAAAACCTGAGCTGGATGGGCGATTCGCGCGCAAAAGGCGCGTGTTGGGGGTCAAACAACAGCAAGGCGCGGCGAAACACAAGCGCATCACAAGCTGGCAGGCATTACGGACCCGCAGGGAGCGCGACGCTAGCCCTCAAAACGGGTCTGAAGTCGGGAGCCAAGGCCATGCTAAATTGCTCAAATTTTAGCCACTTTTTCCAGAAAATCTAAAAGTTGTTTTAATACTGATACTTAGCAATTCGACCTTTGGCGCATCCTTGGAAAAAAAGTATGAAATGGCGTTTCGGAGATGGTGACAAGCGCAAAGGCTTTGGATAGATTTCAGTGGCTAATCCGAAAGGAGGCCGCGTTCGGTTTTACCGACACGTGCTGATTTCCAAGTCGCGGGAGGAACCCAGTTTCCGGCGCATCGGCAAAGAGCCAAAAGGCCAAAGCCGCTGAACGCCAAAATAGGAACTGGTCGAGACAAGGATGACTGGAGCAAGGTCGATCGAAAGATCGAGCCTTGCTTTTTATTTTTTGGCTGCGCCGCCCCCCCCCGATCCACCAAAACGCTTGACTGATTGTGTCTTTTTTGACACTATTTTACTAATGAGTTTAATAAATGATTGATCGGTCGAAAAAATTACCCGCTCTATTTTATGAAAATGGCACTGGCGTCAAACCGGTCCGCGAATGGATTCTGGAATTAGGGAATTCCGATAGGCACACAATTGGAAAGGACATTCAGAAAGTCGAATTTGGCTGGCCGATTGGGCGCCCACACTGTGCGCCACTAGGTGACGGCCTATGGGAAGTGCGCAGCAGCCTCGGCGGCAACCGAATTGCGCGTGTGATCTTCTGCATGGGTGATGGGTACATGGTTCTTTTGCATGCTTTCATCAAAAAAACGCAAAAGACACCGCAACATGATATCGACCTCGCCATAAAGCGCAAACGAGAGGTAATGTGATGGCCGCAAAAAAGAAAGGCAGTGTCAGCGAAGAAACCTTTGATGAATTCCTCGCCACCCAAGGAATGCTCGAGTCCTGTGAGGATCATGCCATCAAGGAGATCATCGCCGCCCAGCTCATGGAAGCGATGCAAACCCAAGGCATCACCAAGACAGTCATGGCGGAGCGCATGAAGACCAGCCGACGCCAGCTCGACAGGCTGCTTGACCCCACGACCGCTTCTGTCACGCTCGACACATTGCGGCGCGCCGCAGCTGCGGTGGGCCGTACTTTGCGTGTTGAGCTTGCGTAAGAACTCATGAAACGGCGCCGCTAAAGCGGGTCACCGTCAGCTCCGCGCCGCCACATCCCCCTGCGCCCAATCCGCCTTTGTCCGCGCCGCAAATTCGGCGAAGCAGCCAGCCGCGATGGCCTCGCGCATGCCCGCCATAAGGCTCTGGTAATAGGCCAGATTGACCCAGGTCAGCAGCATCATCCCAAGGATTTCGCCCGATTTCACGAGATGATGCAGATAGGCGCGCGAATAGTCCCGCGCGGCGGCGCAGCTGGATTCGGGATCCAGAGGGCGCGGATCGGCGGCGTGGCGGGCGTTGCGCAGGTTCACCTTGCCAAAGCGCGTATATGCCAAGCCGTGGCGGCCGGCGCGCGTGGGCATTACGCAATCGAACATATCGACGCCCCGGCGCACCGATTCCAGAAGATCGTCCGGCGTGCCCACGCCCATGAGATAGCGCGGCTTCTCGCGCGGCAGATGTGGCTCAACCGTCTCTATCATCGCGAGCATCACATCCTGCGGCTCGCCCACCGCCAGCCCGCCGATGGCGTAGCCGGGGAAATCCATCGAACGCAGCGCCTGCGCGCTTTCAATCCGCAGCGCAGGCACCGCGCCGCCCTGCACGATGCCAAATATCGCCCGCCCCGGACCACCGGTGAAAGCCTTGGCGGAACGCTCGGCCCAGCGCAGCGACAAGCGCATGGCGCGCTCGGCCTCGGCGTCGGAACAGGGCAGCTTCACGCATTCGTCGAACTGCATCTGGATGTCGGAGCCAAGCAGGCCCTGAATCTCCATGGAACGCTCGGGCGTCAGCACATGGCGCGCGCCGTCGATATGGGACTGGAAGGTGACGCCGTTCTCATCGAGCTTGCGGAGCTTGGCCAGCGACATGACCTGAAAGCCGCCGGAATCCGTGAGGATCGGATGCGGCCAGTTCATGAATTTATGCAGCCCGCCCAGTTCAGCGACGCGCTCGGCTCCGGGGCGCAGCATAAGATGATAGGTGTTGCCCAGCACGATATCTGCGCCCAGCGCGCGCACTTGCTCGGGATACATGGCCTTCACCGTCGCCGCCGTGCCCACGGGCATGAAGGCGGGCGTGCGAATTTCGCCGCGCGGCATGGAGACGACGCCAGTACGCGCCGCGCCATCCGTCCCCTTGAGGGTGAAGCCAAAACGGTCAGTCACGAGAGAATCCTTGCAGTCAGGGCGTGCGGATCAGCAGGCAGGCGTCGCCATAAGAGTAGAAGCGATAGCCCGAAGCCATAGCGCGCGTATAGGCCTCGCGCATCCGCTCAAGCCCAGAGAAGGCGCTGACCAGCATGAACAGCGTCGAACGTGGCAGATGGAAATTGGTCAGCAACACATCCACCGCCCTGAACTGATAGCCGGGCGTGATGAAGATCGAGGTGTCGCCGGCAAAAGCGCGCAGGCGCCCGTCCTCAGCCGCCGCCGTCTCCAGAATGCGCAGGCTCGTGGTGCCCGCCGCCATGATACGACCGCCCTTCGCGCGAGCAGCCTCGAGCCGTTCGGCGACTTCGGCGCTGATGACGCCATATTCGGCGTGCATGCGATGTTCGCTGGTATCGTCAGCCTTCACGGGCAGAAAGGTGCCCGCCCCAACATGCAGCGTCACCCGTTCGATCGTGACGCCGCTCGCCTCGATGGCGGCGACGAGCGCGGGGGTGAAATGCAGGCTCGCGGTCGGCGCAGCAACGGCGCCGGGGTCGCGCGCAAATAGGGTCTGGTAGTCCTTTTCGTCCCGCGCATCCTCGCCGCGCTTGCTGGCGATATAGGGCGGCAGGGGCATATGGCCGTGGCGCAAGATTGCTTCATCGAGGGCTGGGCCGGAGAATGCAAAAGCGAGCAGCACCTCGCCGCCCTCGCCTTTCTCGACGACTTCGGCGTCGAGCGCGCCCAACTCGCAAGCAACACCCTCGCTTGCCTGCCCGAAGCGAATGCGCTCGCCGATGTTCACCTTCTTGGCGGGGCGGATGAAGGCGCGCCAGCGGTCGGCGCCCTCGCGCTTGTGCAAGGTCGCCTCGATCCGCGCCACCGCCTCGCCGCGCACGCGCACGCCATCGAGCCGCGCGGGAATAACCTTTGTGTCGTTGACCACGAGCACGTCGCCGGGACGCAGAAAGGCGGGGATGTCCCGCACGCCCGAGTCCTCAAAAGCGCCCTGAGGGGGAACGACAAGCATACGCGCCGCATCGCGCGGCTCTGCAGGACGCAGAGCGATGCGATCGTCCGGCAGTTCGAAATCGAAGAGATCGACGCGCATGGTTTGGTTTCTTTGGGGGGAGCAGCAGGCGCTGCGCTTTAAATACCCTCACCCATGTGGGGAGGGTCGGCCGCGCCAGCGGACGGGGTGGGGTCTGCGAATGCTGATCGTTGGCGCTCTTGCAAAGGCGCTAACGATGAAAGGCCTCACGACCCCCACCCCTCACCCCTCCCCACAAGGGGGAGGGGAACTGCTGGCGTTGCGCTTTAACTACCCTCCCCCTTGTGGGGAGGGTCGGCCGCGCCAGCGGACGGGTGGGGGTCTGCGAATGCTGATCGTGAAGCTCAGCCCAGCTTGGCGGAGACGATCTGATCGGGATCGCGCACGGGCTCGCCGCGCTTGATCTTGTCGACATTCTCCATGCCCGAGGTCACCTTGCCCCAGACCGTATACTGGCGGTCGAGGAAGGTAGCGTTGTCGAAGCAGATGAAGAACTGCGAATTAGCGC
>CANBVC010000140.1 GCA_947372795.1 Beijerinckiaceae bacterium | reverse complement strand
CTCTATGATGTGGCCCGCCCCATCCCGCGCTATCAGGATCTCAAGGCCAAGGGCGCCACGCCTGAGCGTCCGGGCGTGTCGAACGACTGGTTCAACATGCTCTATCGCGTGTTGCTGGGCGAGAACCGTGGGCCGCGCTTTGGCTCCTTTGTGGCGCTCTATGGGGTGGCCGAGACGCGCGCGCTTATCGCATCTGCGCTCAACGGCGACCTAGCGCGCCAGCACGAGGCGTTTCTCGCCACGCGCAAGAACTGATCGCCGGGGATGACAACCGGCGTTCTGATCTTCATCTCCGCGATCAGCATCCTGAGTTCTTTCGTGTCGGGCATTTTCGGCATGGCGGGCGGGCAGATCCTGCTCGCCTGTCTGCTGCTCTTTCTGCCGGTCGCCTCATCGCTTGTGGTCTTCGCCACGGTGCAGGTGGCGGCAGGCGCCTGGCGCGGCTGGCTCTGGCGCAAGCATGTCAACTGGACGCTGACGTGGAAATATATCGCGGGCTCGCTCGCGACTTATATTCTCATGCGCTTCGTCAATTTCGTGCCGAGCAAGCCGATGGTTTATCTGGGCATTGGGCTCATGCCCTTCGCCGCCTTCGCGCTGCCCAAATCCTTCGCGCCTGACATTACGCGGCGCGGCGTCGTTTATTTCTGCGGCGCCATCGTCATGCTGCTGCAACTGACTGTTGGGCAGGGCGGCAATATTCTCGATGTCTTCTTTCAGGCGAGCCCGCTTGACCGCAAGACCGTGGTGGCGACCAAGGCCGTCACGCAGCTCTTCTCGCAGGTGGTGCGGATCTTTTATTTCGGCGCCATCGGCGTCGAGGCGGTGATGGAGATCCCGGCCTGGGCTTGGGGCTGCTTTCTCGCGACGACGATTCTGGGCACCTCGCTCGCGCCCATCGTGCTGCACCGGATGACGGATGGCGATTTTCGCAAATATACGAAAACCATCATCATCATCTTCAGCGCCATCTATGTGGCGCGTGGCCTTTGGTTGCTGGCCTACCCCGAATAGGCCTCAGCCCTTCGGCCATTCCTTGATGAGCGAGTGCTGATCCTCGCTGAAGAGGTCGCCGACCATTTCTTCGGCCTTATAGCCGCGCGCCAGAAAAAATTCATAAGCGGTATCAGTGGTGGTCAGGCTCATGCGGTCGGCATGCTGGGCCTTGGCGTGGGTCTCCATCTGCGTGAGCAGCCGCTTGGTGACGCCGCGAAAGCGAAATTCTGGCGCTACATAAGCCATTAGAACCTCGCCATGATCCATGACCACGCCGACGCCCGCCATCGCCCCGCCGATCTGCGCGATGAAGCAGGTCGTGCCGGGGGTCGTGATCCAGACTTCCATATTCTGAGGCGTCTTGTTGCAGAGCCAGCCTTCCAGCATCAGAGGCTCGCTGCCATGGTCAAGCTTGCACAGCTCAATGATCGAACTGCGCACGAGGGCGCAGGCCGGCTCGGCGTCTTGCGGTTGCGCCGGACGCAGAGTGAGGTCATTTTCCGTTGCGTTTTGATCCATGATTCGCTCCGATCTGTGGCCATCCATCCGGTCGGGCGGCAAAATGACCTTGAGGCGGCCCTTATGCAAGGGCTCGACGAACCGCCGGATATCCGGCAAAATGAGACAATGTATCAAGCTCTGACTGACCAAATCGAAATCACCGTCCAGCCCGAGTTCCAGGAGGATCGCTCGGACCCTTCGGCTGGCCGCTATTTCTGGGCCTATACGATCGAGATCGCCAATCGGGGATCGCGCACGGTGCAGCTTGTGGCGCGCCACTGGCGCATCACGGATTCCAACGGCAAGCTCAATGAGGTCCGCGGCGCGGGCGTCGTTGGCGAACAGCCGATCCTGCGCGAGGGCGAGACCTTCCGCTACACCTCCGGCTGCCCGCTTCAGACGCCCTCGGGTTTCATGGGCGGCGCCTATCGTATGGTGGATGAAGAGGGTGGGAGCTTCGAGGTCGAGATCCCGACCTTCTCTCTCGATAGCCCCTATCTCAAGCGCGTCCTGAACTGAGGGGCTCTGCGTGACCACGGAGCGGCTCGAAGCGGCGATCCAGCTCCTCGAGCGGCTGGTTTCTTTCGACACCGAAAGCGCGAAGTCCAACCTACCTCTCGTGGCCGCCGTCGAGGATTATCTGCGCGGGCTTAACGTTCCCTATGTGAAGGTTCCCAATGCGCAGGGCGACAAAGCCGCGCTCTTCGCCACCATCGGGCCGATGCAAGGCGGCGGCGTCGTGCTGTCCGGCCATACCGATGTCGTGCCGGTCGCAGGCCAGGTCTGGACCTCCGACCCCTTCCGCCTGCGCCGCGATGGGGGCAGGCTCTACGGTCGCGGCGCCTGCGACATGAAGGGCTTTGACGCTCTGGCGCTGGCGATGATTCCTGAATTTCAGGCGCTACCCCTCAAGCGGCCCATTCACATTCTCTTGAGCTATGATGAGGAAACGACCTGCCTTGGGCCGGTCGACACCATCGCCCGTTTCGGCCGCGATCTGCCGCGCCCGGGCGCCGTGATCGTGGGCGAGCCGACCCTGATGCAGGTGGCGGACGCCCATAAGTCTGTTGCCACCTATGTGACGCATGTGCGCGGCCACGAGGCCCATTCGTCCAATCCAATGCTGGGCGCCAACGCCATCGAGGCCGCCTGCGCGCTGGTGGGCGAGCTCTACCGCTTTATGGACGATTGCGCGGAGCTGGGAGACCCCGGCGGGCGTTTCTTTCCGGGCCAGTCGACGATCAGCGTCGGCGTCATTCAGGGCGGAACCGCGCGCAACATTCTGGCGCGGGACTGCTCCTTCCACTGGGAGTTTCGCGGCCTGCCCGGCGTGCCGCAGGATGCAGCCCTGCGGCATCTTGAAGAGGCCATCGCGCGCGAGATCCTGCCCCGCCTGCGTCGTTACGCGCCACAGGCTGGCATCGAGACCATGGCCGAGGTCGAGGTGCCCGGCCTTGCGCCCGAGCCCGGCTCGCTCGCCGAGGCTCTGGCCTTCAAGGCGGCTCGCCGCAACGCCACCATCGCTGTTTCCTACGCGACGGAGGCCGGGCGGTTTCAGGGTGCGGGGATCCCCACCGTCGTCTGCGGTCCCGGTAGCATCGAGCAGGCGCACCAGCCCGATGAATATCTTGAGGAAAGCCAGCTCGCCGAGGGCGTCGCCTTCATGCGGCGGCTGGCGGCGGAATTGTGCTGAGCGTTCTTGCTTGCGAAGCAGGGCCCGGAGCGGTTATACAGTCGCTTGCGATGCGGGCGTAGTTCAATGGTAGAACGGAAGCTTCCCAAGCTTCATACGAGGGTTCGATTCCCTTCGCCCGCTCCAGCTGCTATTTTATAGATTGAAGTGTTTCGATCCAGAGGCAGCGCTATGTCTGACACAGCCACTCTTTCCGCCAAGTTTCAGATTTCGATCCCCAAAGCGCTGCGCGTTGCGCACCAATGGGCGCCGGGTCAGGAGTTCGCCTTTATTCCAAAGGGCGCCGGCGTGCTTCTTGTGCCTGTGCCAGAACTAGCGGATCTCGCTGGGATCGCAAAAGGCGCAAAAGCAACGGATTATCGTGATCGTAAAGACCGCTTCTAATGCGGCTAGTCGATACGTCCGCTTGGATTGAATGGCTTCTTGGTTTGCCGACGGGTCAGGCGCTGCAGCCATTGATGCC
Source organism: Beijerinckiaceae bacterium (assembly GCA_947372795.1). GTDB lineage: Bacteria > Pseudomonadota > Alphaproteobacteria > Rhizobiales > Beijerinckiaceae > Terripilifer. The sequence goes on along the minus strand of CANBVC010000140.1, from coordinate 4,647 downwards.
GCCGCGTGAAGACATCCTCATGCCCACCATCGGTTCAGCTTGAACTGGCTAAGTGGCTTACCCGCGAGGTGGATGAAGATAGAGCGGATCAGGCCATCGCCTTCACGCAGATGTGCGTCGTTGTGGATCTCGACACTAAAATTGCTCTTGCTGCAGCAGAAGTCTGCGCAAAGCATAAGCTGGCCACCGCCGACGCCATCATCTATGTGACCGCGCTTCATTATGGCGCTGAGTTGTTGACCTGCGACTCGCATTTCAACGACTTGCCGGGCGTAACCTTCGTGGCGAAGGCGCGCGCCTGAGGCGCCCCGCGCCAATAAACGCGGGGCGCTCTGTTTGTAGCTCAGTCTTCGAGCGTGTCGACATAGGTAAGGCCGGCCTTGGCCAGCGGCTCGCGCATCTTGTACATATCGAGGCCGAGGATGCCGGAGGCGAGCTTGGCGATCTTGTCCGCTTCGTTGGCCTCGCGCGCTTCGCCCGCCTTAGCGACGGCTTCGGCGATCTTGCGGGGCACCACGACGACGCCGTCGTCATCGGCCACCACCACATCGCCCGGCTTAACGAGTTCGCCCGCGCAGACGACCGGAATGTTCACGCTGCCGAGGGTGGCCTTGACGGTGCCCTTGGCCGATATGGCGCGCGACCAGACGGGGAAGCCCATCTTCTTGAGGCCACGCACGTCGCGGCAGCCAGCGTCGATGATGAGGCCGACGACGCCGCGCGCCTTCAGCGAGGTCGCGAGCAATTCGCCGAACATGCCATCCGTATTGTCGCAGGTGACGCCGACAACGAGAATGTCGCCCTTGCGGCACTGCTCCACCGCCACATGCAGCATCCAGTTGTCGCCGGGCTGGGCGAGAACGGTCACGGCTGTGCCAGCCACCGCGGCGTCAGGGTAGATGGGGCGCATATAGGGCTTCATGAGGCCGAAACGGCCCATGGCTTCATGGGTCGTGGACACGCCGAGATGGGCAAGGCGATCGACGACGCTCTGGTCGGCGCGTTCGATCTGCTGAACGACGACGGGCTTGATCATGGTTCTTCTCCGAAGTGATCTTACCCTCCCCCTTGTGGGGAGGGTCGGCCGCGAAGCGGACGGGGTGGGGGTCATTGGATGCTGATCGTGAGCGCGTTAGTTCAGAACGCTCACGAGCGAGATTGCGCGACCCCCACCCCTGCCCCTCCCCACAGGGGGGGAGGGGAAAGGAGGGCGCCGCGCTTGTCTCAGAACTTGTAGAGGCGCGCGGGATTGTCGACGAGGATCTTGTGCTGGGCGACCGGGTCGTGGGCGAATAGCGGAATGAGGTCGACGAGTTCGCCGTCATTGGGCATGACCGACACATTGGGGTGCGGCCAGTCAGTGCCCCAGAGCACGCGGTCGGGGATCGCCTCGACAAGCTTCGTGGCGAAGGGAACCGCGTCGTGGAAGGGCTTGCCGACAGCCGAAGCGCGCTCGAAGCCGCAGCACTTCACCCAGCACTTCTCATCACTGCGGGCGAGATCGAGCAGGGCGTGGAAATCGGGCTGGTCGAGACCCTTGGCGGCTTTCACGGTGCCCATGTGGTCGATGACATAGGGCAGGGGAAGCTTGGTCAGGATGGGGGAGAATTCGGCGACCGTCTCGGGATCGAGATAGATCACCACATGCCAGCCGAAGGCCTTGATCTTGTCGACGACGCGATAGAACGAGCTCATGTCAGGCGTGCGGCCGAGGCGCTTCAGGAAGGTGAAGCGGCAGCCCATGATTCCGCCCTTGTTCAGCGCGTCGATCTGGGCCTCGGTGAAGCTGTCATCGATATTGGCGACGCCCTTGTAATTGCCGCCGCTCAAGGCGATAGCGTCGGTCACGACGCGGTTGTCGAGGCCGTGGCAGCTTGCGTTCACGATCACCGCGCGCTCAATGCCGATGGCGTCGTGCAGCTTGCGAAAATCTGCGAGGCCCGCGTCCGGGGGGATGTAGCTGCCATCGTCGGCATAGGGATATTCGGCGTCGGGCCCGAAGATATGGGTATGGGCGTCGCAGCTGCCGGGGGGCGCCTTGAAGGCCGGGGTCTTGGGATGGAGATCAGGACCTTGAATTGTGGGCGTGCGGGCCATGGGTCACCTTGTCTTGTTGGAGTTTTAAATTCTTGATTATTCGCCAGCCTTGCCGGCGCCGCGGTCTTGGGCGTCGGCGACGGCTCTAGCGAGGGAGCCGTCGAGGCCCAGATCATCGAGCATCATGCCCGCTTCGCGCATTTCGGCGGCGCGGCGAACGCCATGCTGGTTGACGCGCTGGGCCATGTAGCGGGCGAGATCGGCGAAATCGATGCCGGGGAAGCTGGCTTCAAGGCTCGCGAAAACTTCGCTCTGCACGTTCCACTGCTTCGAGGCTGCGGCGCAATCGACGATCAGCGCTTCGATGCCCTTGATCATGATGCTGCGGCAGAGCTTCATCGCGGAGGCGCGACCGGGCTCAGTGGTGACTGCCTTCACATTCATGCCGAGCGCGTTGAGGATGGCCGAGGCCTCCTCCGCCGCCGGGCCGCCCGCGAGGATAGGCACCTTCAGGTCGGGTCCGGGCACGGGGGCCATGACGGCGCCTTCCACATAGCGGGCGCCGCAGGCGTTTACGAGTTCGGCCGCACGGGTCTTGGTGCCGGGCGAGGCGGAGTTGATGTCGAAGAAGATCTGGCCGGGCTTGAGGTAAGTCGTCGCCTGTTGGGCGACCGCCAGTGCGGACGAGGCCGTGACGGCCGAAATCACGATATCTGCGCCTTCAGCGGCCAAGGCGGCGGTGGTTGCTGGCGTGATCCCCGCCGAGCGGGCCTTATCCATGAGGCCAGCGGTTTCCGGCGCATCGAATTTCAGGTCATAGGCGGTGACGCGCACATCGCCGCGCGCCAGAAAATCACGGGCGAAAATCTGGCCGACTTCGCCAAAGCCGATGAGGGTGAGGCTGACGCTGTTTTGCACCGGAGAACTCCCTGCCGTCGCCCTTTGGGGGCGCCCCCGGCTGTGTGCCGCCCAGCCGGTTTGAAGTCAACCATCCACGCGGCGCCGCCAGTTCCTGAGCCCGGCGGCGGACCCCACGAGGCAGGTTGCGAGAATCACGAAAACGCCCGCCGCGCCGGTGAAAGTCGCGATCAGGCTCGCGCCAAGGGGGATCACGATCAGCCCCAGTCGATTCCCCGTCAGGCGAAGCGACATTGCGGTCGCCCGCGCGCCCGGCGGGGCAAGATCGACGACGCCCGAAAGCGTCAGGGTCGCGGCGACGCCCAGCCCCATACCCGCCACGATCATGGCGGGATAGATGGTCCAGAGCGGCGCCGGCGAGGCCATGAGTATGAAGGCGGCGGCTGGCGATAGGATCGAAAGATAGGTGAGCGGCTTTCGTCCGATCAGCTCGACGAGCGGCACATAGACGAGGCGCGCCGTCATGGAGGAGCCCGCGCGCAAAGCCATGATGAAGCCCACGGTCGCTACGTCCATATCCCGTTCTGCGCCAAGCATGGGCATATAGACGACGATGAGGTCAAGCGCCGTTATGGTCATCACGCTGGCGGTCACGAAGGCAAGCAGGCCCGGCGCTTTCAAAAGCTCGATCACCCCGACGGGGGCAGGCGCGTTTTTGTCGTCGCGCACATGGCCCGGTTTCAGCAGGAACGAGGCGCCAAGCGCCAGCACGCAGATCGCCGTCATGATCGCGAAGAGCAGATTGACGGGCGGGATGCGCGCATCCCCCGCGATCCAGCCGATCAGCAGTGGGCCAAGGCCCTGGCCGGTGGCGATCGCGACCATGTGATAGCCAAAGACCGCATCGCGCCCGCGCACGCTCTTGCCCGAGCGGATCGAGACCATCTGGTGCCCGCCCATGCAGGAGATTTGCCCGACGCCGAGAACGGCAGTTGCGATGAAAAGCGTTATGGGGCCAAGCGGCGCCAGCCAGTAGATCAGCCCCGACAGAAGCAGGCATGCAGAACCTGCGCGGATCGTGAGGTTGTCATGGCCGCGATCGTTGATACGCCCGAGCGGCAAGGCGATAAATATGGGAATGACCGAGAAGGCCGCTGAGATCACGCCCACCCAGAAGAAGGACAGACCAAGGTCCAGCATGGCGTAGGAGGCGCTGACGCGCGCGATCACCACCGCCACATAGACCAGCACCGAATGCAGCCAGAGGCAGGAAAAGAGCGGCAGGTCGATTTCGCTAAGGAGCGAGCCGCGCGCGTCGCTTTCCTGCGGGGCGCTCACGGAAGATAAATCGCGCGGAAGTCATTCACATTGGTCCGCGTGGGGCCTGTGATGACCTGATCGCCGAGCGCTTCGAAGAAGGAATGGGCATCGTTTTGCGCAAGGCTCGCGCGCGGGACGAGCCCGAGCCCATGGGCGCGCGCGAGCGTGTTTGGCGTGATGATCGCGCCTGCGACTTCCTCAGCCCCATCCACCCCATCGGTGTCGCCCGCGAGCGCGAAGACGCCGGGCTTTGCGTTGAGGGCGATGGCGAGGGCCAGCAGGAATTCGACATTGCGACCGCCTCTGCCGTCACCCCTGATGGTCACGGTGCATTCGCCGCCGCTGAGCAGCACGCAGGGGCGTTGTGCGGGCTCTCCATGGTCGGCGACGCTGCGCGCCAGCCCCGCCATGACCTTGCCCACCTCGCGCGCT
>CANBVC010000139.1 GCA_947372795.1 Beijerinckiaceae bacterium | reverse complement strand
GTGGTTCACGAAGAGGATTTCGATGAATCGCCGGGCCATACGCCAGCCTATGAATATACCTGGAACCATTCGACGCTGAATGTGCTCAAGACCGATCGCGGCGTCACCTATCTGCAATGCCTCTTCCCCCATGATCGGCTGGCGGAGGCCGTGCGCGAGACCAGCGCACTGTTTGGCGACGAACAGATGCAGCATCTCGAGTTCATCCGCTTTGGCGGCCGCCTGACCGCCAGCGCGCTGCCGGTCATTCGCTATTCGACGGCGGACCGGGTCAATGAAATGATCGCGGCCTATGAATCGCGCGGCGTTTTCATCGCCAACCCCCATGTGGTCACGCTGGAGGATGGCAGCCGCCACAAGCGCGCCGACGCGGATCAGCTCGGCTTCAAGCACGAGGTCGATCCCCAGGGCTTGCTCAATCCCGGCAAGATGCGCACATTCGCGCCCCATGCCAAAACGGTTTAGAGGAATTGCACATGCGCTGGCGTTATTGGGGCGACCTCACCACCAAGGATTTCGAAACCCTCGATCCGCACCGCACCATTGCGGTCGCGCCCATCGCCGCCCATGAGCAGCATGGTCCGCATCTGCCGGTCGCCACCGACACGATTCTCGGTGAAGGCATGGTGCGCGAGGTTGTGGCGCGTCTGCCCGATGATATGGACGTGCTCTTCCTGCCCATCATGTCCGTCGGCAAATCCAACGAACATATCCGCTCGCCGGGCACGCTGACCTTCTCGGCGCAAAGCGCGCTCGCTACATGGATCGAGCTTGGCGAGTCGGTCCATCGCGCCGGGCTGCGCAAGCTCATCTTCGTGAACTCCCATGGTGGTAATGCGGATCTGCTCGCGGTGGTGGCGCGCGAGTTGCGTGTGCGCTGCGACATGTTCTGTGTGCATACGTCCTGGCGTCGCTTCGGCGTGCCTGCGGGCATGTATACGCCGGTCGAGGACGCCCATGGCATTCACGCGGGCGATATCGAGACTTCTCTCATCCTGCACTTTCGCCCGGAACTCGCGCGCATGGAGAAGGCGCAGAACTTTGTGTCCACGGCCGTAGCCATGGAGCAGCGCTACAAGCGCCTGCGCACCACGGGCATGCCCGCCTATGGCTGGATGGCCTGCGACATCAATCCCGATGGCGCAGCGGGCGACGCCACCCTTTCAACAGCGGAGAAGGGTCGCCTTACCGCCGAACATCAGGCGCTCGGCTTCATCGAACTGCTGCGCGACGTGACGGACTTTCCGCTCTCGGACCTCTCATGACGTTTTGGCGCTGGCGATCGCCATGAGATCGCAAGCGTCCAGCTCCTGCTTCACGCCCGCATGGATCAGTTCTGCAAACCCTTCGTTCGGCATCATCACCGTGAAGCAATAGAGGCGTTCATCATTGGGATTTTCGACCACATGCTCGTGGCCAGGACGTACCAAAAAGCTGTCGCCGCGTGTGATCGGGAAGGCCTCGCCGTTGCAATAAGCGATGCCGCTCCCCGAGAGCACATGAAACAATTCAAAGGCGTCCTGATGGATGTTTGGAGGCGTCTTTCCATGGGGGTCGAAAATTTCGATGATCGCGGTGAAGGGCACCTTGTCGCGAATGGGATCTGCGATCAGCGCCATGCGATTGGTGTCCTGCGGCGCTATGCGAAAGGTTTCGTAATCGGCGGCGCGGCGGGCGATGACAGGGGATTGCGTCATGGATTTTTTCCTTACCGTCTGCTTGGGTAAAAAAACTAAGCAAGATTCTTGCCGCAAAGGCTGAGTTGACGCGGAGCGACCTGGTAACGCGGGCATCGAGGAGCGTAAATGAATATGTCTGCATCAACATCTGATCTGCGCTCTCTTGGCGCGTCGAAGCCAGCGTCATGGCGGGTCAGCGCGGATCATGCTGATCTGGTGCGTCCCATTCGCAGCGCCATGCCCGTGCAGGTAACGGCGCAGCCTAAGCCGATCACCATCGATCTGGCGCGCACGGCTATGATCGTCGTGGATATGCAGAATGATTTTTGTCACGTTGATGGGTGGCTGGCGTCCATAGGCGTGGATATCACTCCAGCGCGCATGCCCATATCGCCGCTCAATGCTTTTCTCCCGCAACTACGTTCGCAGCACGTACCTATTATCTGGCTTAATTGGGGCGCTCGGCCCGATAGACAGAATCTCTCGCCTTCCTTGTTGCATGTATATAATGGGTCTGGATGCGGCGTGGGTCTTGGTGATCATTTGCCAAAGACAAATTCGCTCGTCCTGACGGAGGGGAGTTGGTCTGCGCAAATCGTGGATGACTTGCATCAGGAAGTGACGGATATCCATGTTCTTAAGCATAGGATGTCAGGCTTCTGGGATACCCCGCTCGATTCCATTCTGCGTAACCTTGATGTGAAGACGCTGCTATTTGGCGGCGTCAACGCCGACCAATGCGTGTTGCACACGCTCGCCGACGCTAACTTCCTTGGCTATGATACAATTCTGGTCGAGGATTGTGCGGCGACGACTTCGCCTGAGTTCTGCATGCAAGCGGCGCTCTACAATATCAAACAAATCTTCGGTTTTGTCGCCCCATCCGCCGGGTTTGCGTTTCAATCCCTGGCTGAGGACTTATAGAGGCGTAATAATCAGGCAAGAGGTCATCCATGCGCATTGCTATCAATCCTGCCGAAATCGCGCCTCCATTGGCGCCCTATAGCCATGCAGTCGTGGCTCCCGTTGGCGCACGCATGCTCTTCGCCTCCGGGCAGCTTGGCGCCGCGCTGAATGGCGAAATTCCTGATGATGTTGAGGCGCAAGCCGTCCTCTGCTTCGAGAACATCAGGGCTATCCTCACCAATGCCGAAATGAGCTTCGATGACGTCGTGCGCTTCACGGGATTTGTAACGGATCGCTCCTATTTTCCGATCTACAGCGCCGTTCGTGCGCGTTATGTCCCCAAGCCGCTGTTCGCATCCACCTTGGTGATCGTGTCCGGCTTCACCTTGCCGCAATTCAAGGTGGAGGTTGAAGTCACCGCTATGAAGTGACGGATGTTGCGCATCCGGCGCTCGCCAAGCCGAATTCCTGGCTCGAAATGAGCCGCCACGCGATGGAGGTTCAATGCGCCCGCATAGCCTGACTTTTCCTCAATCCGACGATTTCATTCTTGCCAATGCGCGGGTTCCGCTTTGCCTCACTTCAACGAGAGGTCTACCACCCGCAGGCGAGGGCCTCTCGGCCTGCGATCTCTTGGTTCGGGGCGGACGTATCGTTGCCGTCGCAGCGCCTAGAGCTACAGGAGCCAATGCGGCTGTAATTGATTGCGATCAGGGTATTGTGCTCCCTCGCCTTGTCGATCTGCACACGCATCTGGACAAGGGCCATATCTGGCCTCGCCGTCCCAATCCAGATGGCACCCATGCAGGCGCGCGCGTCAGCGTGATGGAAGACCGCGCAGCTAATTGGAACGCCGATGATGTACGCGCGCGCATGGATTTCGCGCTACGTTGCGCCTATGCGCATGGAACGTCTGCAGTGCGAACGCATATTGACTCCCTGGGCAAGCAGGCGGCCATCTCATGGCCAGTATTCAACGAAATTCGCGAGGCCTGGAAGGGTAGGATTGACCTGCAGGCCGTCGCGCTCTTTCCCATCGATTACGCCATTGATGACGAACCTGCGTTCCGCCAATTGGTCGCCCTTGTGGCCCGCTACGGCGGCATCTTGGGCGGCATGACCTATCTTGGGGCAGTGGATGAAAGATGTCATCGCGCGCTTGGCCGCGTCTTCGAGGCAGCGGCGGCGAACGGCCTCGATCTCGATTTTCATGTAGATGAAACCGACGATAGTGAAGCGCGCACCTTATCCGCTATTGCGAATACGGTTCAGGCGATGGGCTTTGCCGGCCGCGTCTTGGCCGGTCATTGCTGTTCTCTGGCGCTGGCCTCGGATGCCGAGCGGGAGGACACAATCAACCGCGTGGCGGATGCTGGCGTCAGCGTGGTGTCTTTGCCCATCTGCAATATGTATCTGATGGGGCGCAAAGCGAACCGCACTCCCCTCTGGCGCGGCGTTACAGTTCTGCATGAACTTGCGGCTGCGGGGGTGGTCGTCTCGGCCGCCAGCGATAATACTCGCGATCCCTTCTATGCCTACGGCGATCTTGATCTGCTTGAGGTCTATCGCGAGTCCGTGCGTATCCTCCAATTAGATCACACTGGTCCAGACTGGTTGCGGCTCGTCTCCAGCAGCCCCGCGCAAGTTATGGGCTTACAGAGCCATGGAAGGATCGATGTGGGACTGCCTGCGGATTTGATTATTCTGCGGGCGCGTAGTTTCAACGAAATGAACTCACGGCCCCAAAACGATCGCGCTGTGCTTGTTAAGGGCCGCCCAATCGATACGACGCCCCCAGACTATAGGGAGCTCGACCCTTGGGTAGGGGCTCCGTGAGGCGATTGCAGCTTGGTTAAGCCTACTTTTCTTTCATCCATGGCGCTTTAAGTGGCATTGGATGAAAGATTGTTCAATGTCTTCTCATCAGTCGCTATGGTTGAGTGCAGGCGGCAGTCGCGGCTTCCCTCTGGCGATGAACCGCACGGCATGGCTTCAAAGGGATTAGGGAATTTAATTCGGACAGTAGCCCCGGAGTTTCGCTTCGGCTTCAGTCTGGCGCCTAGATTGCTTTTGCTCAGTCAGGCAGGAAAAGGCGCCTGGAGGCGCTGCCGTTGTTGAACAGGAGCTTTTCCATGAGTGAATTCCGAATCTCTCGCCGTCATTTCATGCATGGGGCCGGGGCCATAGGCGCCTCTGGTCTACTCGCTGGCGCCAGCGCGCCGGCTCTTGCCGCTGGCGTTACGCTCGGCATCGTCTATGTGGGACCGCGAGATGACTTCGGTTGGAATCAAGCACATGCAGTCGCCATCAAGGGTTTGAAAGCGGTCGCAGGCGTGAAGGCGGTCGAAGAAGAGAATGTTCCTGAGACGGACGCCTGCGCCAAATCCATGGAATCCATGGTTAATCTTGACGGCGCCAATATCGTCCTGGGCACCTCGTTCGGCTATTTCACCCCCTTTATGGTCGATCTAGCCAAGAAATACCCTAAGGTCGAATTCCGTCACGCGGCGCCCCTTTGGGATGGATCCAAGCACCCCAAGAACCTCGGTAGCTATTTCGGGTATCTCAATCAGGCGCATTATGTGAACGGTGTCGCGGCGGGCCTCTCAACCAAGTCCAATAAACTTGGATTTGTCGCTGCCAAGCCTATTTCGTCGGTGCTGAGCAATATCAACTCCTTCCTGCTGGGCGCGCGTAAGGTGAATCCGAATGCGGTCGTGCAGGTGATCTTCACTGGCGATTGGTCCTTGCCTGTGCGCGAGGCTGAGGCGACCAATGCGCTTGTGGACGCGGGTTGCGATGTCATCACTTGCCATGTGGACGGCCCCAAGGTCGTCATCGAGACCGCAGAAAAGCGGGGCGTCAAAAGCTGCGGGCATAACGCGTCGCAGGCGCCGCTGGCGCCCAAGGGTTTCCTCACGGGGGCCGAATATAAATGGGAGACGATCTACAAGATCTATGCGGACAAGGTCGCCAAGGGAGAGCCGCTGCCCAACATGCTCGCTGGCGGTTATGATACAGATATGGTGATGAATACCCCGTTTGGTGCTGGCGCCAGCGAGGAGGCGCGTAAGGCGGCAACCGCGGCCATCGCTGATCTGAAGGCCAAGAAGCCGATCTATGTTGGGCCCCTGAAAGATAACAAGGGCAACCTCGTGATCGACAAAGCTTATGACAACTATGATCCCTATCTGGACCAGATGAACTATCTGCTTGAAGGCGTCATCGGCTCGATCACCTGATCGGTCGAAAAGTGTTGCGATCAAGTGGAAAATTTTCCGCTTGTAGCATCGTAACAACGCGAGGGAACGGAAGCGGTGGACGCCGCTTCTGTTTGCGGGAGGCAGCCGGTGAGTGAAACCTTGTGCGACGTCGGACAAAAGCATTTTGAGCCGTCGCCTTTGCGGGCCGCATTGCTGCGGTTGCGTCGCGATAGTGAATACATCGCGATCCCTGTCCTTGCTTTGCTCGTTTCGGCGGCAGCCTTCTCGGTCTTCCTGCTGGGGGTTGGTAAGTCTCCTTTGGAGTTTTTCGAGCTCGTGCATCGGGGTGGGTTCGGCTCTGCTTTCTCACTTCAGAACACCCTCCAACGCGCGGCGCCGCTCATCCTAACAGCTCTGGCTGTCGCGATCCCCGCACGCATTGGGCTTGTCATCATCGGTGGCGAAGGTGCGCTCGTGATCGGTGGTTTCGCATCCGCAGCTGTCGCCATCCCGATGATTGATCGCGCTGCTCCAATGCTAACGCTGATGATCATGGCGGCCGCGGGCGCGCTTGTAGGCGGCCTCTGGATCGGTCTCGCCGGATTGTTGCGCCATGCGCGCGGCGTTAATGAGACGATCTCTTCCTTGCTGCTTACCTATATCGGGATAGCCGTGATGAACTTCTTCGTGGAAGGCTCGCTGCGTGATCTCACCAATCCAAACAAGCCATCCACCAAGCCCCTTGGCGATGCCTATATGGTGGGGAAGATTCCCGGGACGGAAGTCCATTGGGGTTTTGCCGTTGGGATCTGTATCGCCATACTTCTGCACATATTGATGACGCGCACGACTTTTGGTTTCGCAGCGCGCGTCACGGGGGGAAATCCGCGCGCCGCAATGGCGCAAGGGCTGCCTGTGGGCAAATTGATCGTCATCTGCTCAATGCTTGCTGGAGCATGCGCTGGCCTTGCAGGTTTTTTCGAAGTCGCCGCCATTCAGGGCCGCGCTAACGCATCCATCGCAGCCGGCTATGGATTCACAGGAATTCTCGTCTCCTTCCTCGCAAGACATAACCCGATCGCCATTATTGTCGTCGCCATCATGTTCGGGGGCATCGTAGCTTCAGGGGGCCTTGTGCAGCGGCGCATGGACTTGCCTGACGCCACCGTGCTGGTGCTGCAGGGTATAACCTTCGTTATACTGCTTGTGTCAGAAACGCTTTACGGCCGCTTCGCCTTCTTCCGCGATGACGAGGGGAGAGACCGCACATGAGCGATGGTGTCATCGCGACTGTTCTAATCGCCTTGCTTGGCGGCGCCATGCGCGTATCGACGCCTTTCATGTTTGTTGCGCTCGGTGAATGCCTCACTGAGAAATCCGGCCGGGTAAATCTGGGACTTGAGGGGACGCTTGTTCTTGGAGCCGTCACGGCCTACGCAACATCCTATCATTCGGGTTCGCCTTGGCTCGGTGTTTTCGCCGCCGGTTGCGCGGGCGCGTCGTTGGGCGCCATTCACGGCTTTGTATGCAAGCTACCTCGGGTAAACGACATCGCCATTGGCATCGCCATGATGCTGTTAGGCACAGGGATCGCCTTCTTTTTCGGTAAGGCTTATATTCAACCGACCGCACCACGCCTTGAATCACTGTCGCTTGGCGCATGGACAGGCGACGCAAAACTCGCCACTGCCTTGCAGATCAATCCGCTTCTGATCGTGGGTGTTCTGATCGCCTTGTTCATGTGGTGGGCCTTCGCGAATACGCGCTGGGGGCTGTTGATCCGCATGAGCGGCGATAGCGCGCCCGCAGCGCGCGCCATGGGCGTTTCGGTGGACCTCGTCCGCTTTCTTGCTACCGCAGCAGGTGGATTTCTGGCTGGTGTCGGCGGGGCCTTCCTATCTCTTTATTATCCGGGCTCCTGGAACCAAGGTCTGTCGTCCGGGCAGGGACTCATGGCTGTGGCGCTGGTGATTTTCGCGCGCTGGAATCCGCTACGCTGCGTAGCAGCCGCGCTGCTCTTTGGCGCGACCGGAGCGATAGGCCCCGCACTGCAATCGGTAGGCGTCACGCAAGGATATTACTTCTTCAACGCGGCGCCATACATACTTACCTTGCTGATCTTGATTGGCTCAGCAGGGTCCAAACAGGCCACGCGCGAGGCGCCTGGCGAACTCTCCATCACCAAATGAGCGCGGCTATGACGACTCTTCCCGCTGATCCTTATCCATGGCCGTTTGATGCAAGTCTTTCACCAGAGACAACAGCATTCATCGTCATCGACATGCAAACGGACTTCTGCGGCGAGGGCGGCTATGTCGATTCGATGGGGTATGATATTTCGCTCACCCGCGCCCCCATCGAGCCTATCGCCCGCGTGCTTGCTGCCCTGCGCGCCAAGGGCTACCCTATTTTTCATACCCGTGAGGGGCACAGACCGGATCTTGCCGATCTGCCCGCCAACAAGCGCTGGCGATCGCAACGCATCGGCGCGGGCATTGGCGATCCCGGTCCTTGCGGGCGC
>CANBVC010000138.1 GCA_947372795.1 Beijerinckiaceae bacterium | reverse complement strand
TGCGGCACGCCCGGCGGCAGGAAGACCGAGCGGGCGAATTCGGATGAGCCGCAGATCATCAAAAGCGCCGCCTTCTGCTCCTCGGTGCGCGCGAGTTCGAGTAGGGTCGGAACCTCAGGCAGCAGCGGGTCGCGGGTCAGGCCATCGACGACGAGGGCTTTCAACTTCTTTTCGCGGATATATTGGGGCGCCTGCGTCACAACGCTGATCCATGAGGCGCCGCGCCCCTGAATCTCGCCGCGTTCCATCGCCAGATTGAGATCGGCGGCGCCATTATAGCCGAGCACGAATTTGAATTTCGTACCGAGCATTTCATTGAGCGCCTGCGGCACGGTGAAGGTCGGCGAATTGCGGCCGGTCGCGCCGAGGATGACCTCGGTCTTCGTCGCTTCCTCAAGCGTCTGCGCGGGGGCCGTGTGCCATACGCCCGCGAAATTGCGCAGGGGGGCCATGTTGCCGAGCCAGCGCCATTTCGAAATGTCGTATTTGCCCGCCACATTCGCTTCGGTGAGTTGACTGGTGACATTGGTTTGCTGGGTCATGCCGATGGTCGACCCATCCTTGGGCACGGTGTGCTCCATCTGGATCGAGGTGGAGACCCCGCCGCCGACGCCGCCCGCCAGCTTCACCACGATGATCGGCTTGCCGGGAATATGCTTGCCCATGTGGTTGGCGAGCGTGCGGGCGTAGATGTCATAGCTGCCGCCAGCCCCGGCGCCGACGATGAAGCTGATCGTCTTGCCCGTGTAGAATTGCTCAACGCTCTGGGCGAAGCTCGCGGCTCCCGTCAGCGGCGTCAGGGCGAGGCCGAGGGCGAATAGGTTGAGGCGCACGGGAGTCTCCAAAGGTCATGTCGATATTGCGCCTGCCTAGCACAGGCCGCAGCTTCCAGCCATGGGGGCAATATATTGCAATGCTTTTGTCTGGTTTGACCCTGAGCTTGTTGTTGATGTCTTGAAAGGGGGAGGGGCGCCGCGGCGACCGTTGGGATAGAGTGCCGCCCAACAGGGACACCACATGCAGGCCTATCACGACCTTCTGCGCCGCGTTCTAAACGAGGGCGTTCGCAAATCAGACCGCACGGGAACGGGGACTATCTCCGTTTTCGGCCATCAGATGCGCTTCGACCTCTCGAAGGGCTTTCCACTGGTCACGACCAAGCGGCTGCATCTGAAATCCATCATCCATGAGCTGCTGTGGTTCCTTAAGGGCGACACCAACGTCGCCTATCTCAAGGCGAACGGCGTTTCGATCTGGGACGAATGGGCCGACGCCAATGGCGATCTTGGCCCCGTCTACGGCCGCCAATGGCGCTCGTGGGAGGGCGCCGATGGGCAGACCCATGACCAGATCAAATGGGTTCTTGAGGAAATCAAGCGCAACCCCGATTCGCGCCGTCTCGTGGTCTCGGCCTGGAACGTGGCCGATGTGCCGCGCATGAAGCTCGCGCCCTGCCATTGCCTCTTCCAGTTCTATGTGGCGGAGGGGCGGCTGTCCTGCCAGCTCTACCAGCGTTCAGCCGATATTTTCCTTGGCGTTCCCTTCAACATCGCCAGCTACGCTCTGCTGACCGTGATGATGGCGCAGGCGGCGGGCCTGCAACCCGGCGATTTCGTCCATTCCTTTGGCGACGCTCATCTTTACCTGAACCATCTTGATCAGGCTCATCAGCAGCTTGAACGGGAGCTGCGGCCCCTGCCGCGCCTGAGCCTGAAGCCGGCGGCGTCGCTGTTCGATTACGCTTATGACGACATCGTGATCGACGGCTATGACCCCTGGCCCGCGATCAAGGCCCCGGTGGCGGTCTGATGGCGCTCCCCCTTGCGATGATCGCTGCCGTGGCGCGCAATGGCGTGATTGGCGGGAACAATCAGCTGATCTGGAAATTGCGCAGCGACATGAATCACTTTCGCGCGATCACGATGGGGAAGCCCATGATCATGGGACGGCGAACCTGGGACTCGATCGGCCGCCCCTTGCCGGGCCGCGAAACCATTGTCGTGACCCGTGATCCCGCTTTTCGGGCGCAAGGCGCCCATATGGCGCATGATCCGCAAAGCGCCATCGCGCTCGCCGAAAAGCTGGCGGAAGGGCTGAAAGCCCCTGAAATCATAGTGGCTGGCGGGGGAGAGCTCTATCGCCTCCTTCTCGACCAATGCGCCACGCTCCATATCACTGAGGTGGATCTCGCCCCGCAAGGCGACGCCTTCTTTCCGGCCATCGACCATGCCCATTGGCGCGAGGCGGGGCGGAGCGCCCATGATCCGGGCCCCGGCGACGAGGCTGCTTTCAGCTTCGTGGACTATGTCCGCATCTGATTGGTTGAGGGTCCGCCAATTGAAAACAGCCGGGCCCGTGTTTACTTCCACAACAGACATTCATCCTAGGCGAGGAACCAGATGCCCTGGAGCAATCAAGGTGGCGGCGGCGGCGGCGGAGGCGGGCCCTGGGGCAAGCCGCCGAATCAAAGTCCGTGGGGACAAGGTCCTTCTGGCGGCTCAACGCCCCCCGACGTCGAGGCGCTCTTGCGGCGCGGACAGGACAAGCTGCGTCAGGTCATGCCTGGCGGCGGCTTTGGCGGCAAAGGCCTGGCGCTTGGCGCGCTGCTGGCGGCAGGCGTCTGGGCCCTGAGCGGCTTTTATACGGTGCAGCCCAACGAGGCGGCGCTGAACCTGATCTTCGGACGTTATGTGAGCAAGACGGGCTCTGGCCTGCACTACAATCTGCCCTATCCCGTGGGTTCGGTGCAGAAGCTGCGCGTCGAGGACCGCAACACGACCAGCATTGGTTTCAACTACCGGATCGACCCGCGCAGCGGCAGTCAGAGCTCGGCCGATGTGCCAGAGGAAAGCTTGATGCTGACCGGCGATGAAAACATCGCTGACGTGAAATTCGTGGTGATCTGGCAGATTGATCCGCTGAAGCCGGAGAACTTCGCATTTAACGTGCGTCGCCCGGAATTGACCATCAAGGCGGTGGCCGAAAGCGCCATGCGCGAGATCGTGGGCCGCAGTCAGATCCAGCGCATCCTCACCGCCGAGCGCAAGGTCATCGAGCCCGCAGTGCAGGAGCTGATGCAGAAGGTCCTCGACGATTACGGCCTCGGCGCCAAGATCATACAGGTGCAGCTGCAATCAGTCGATCCGCCAGAACAGGTGATCGCGGCCTTCCGCGACGTGACGGCCGCCCAGCAGGATCAGGATCGTCTTCGCAACGAGGCAGAGGCCTACGCAAACCGCGTGGTGCCAGAGGCGCGCGGCGCGTCGGCGCGGATCATTCAGGAGGCGCAGGCCTATCGCGAGCAGACCGTTGCGGAAGCCAATGGTCAGGCCTCCCGCTTCTCGCAGGTGCTCGGGCAATACAAGCTCGCGCCCGACATCACGCGCGAGCGCATTTATATCGAGACTATGGAACGGGTGTTCGGCGGCATGAACAAGGTGATCGTTGACCAGCCCGCCTCGGCTCAGGGCGTCGTTCCTTATTTGCCGCTGGGGGCGTTTGACGCCGCGCCGCAGCAGCCGGGCGCGCCCCGTCCCGCCAGCCAGCAGGGAGGCGCAAAGTGAAATCTCCCGTCACTCTCCTCGCGACCCTGGTCGTGGCTGTGTTGGCTTTAATATGCCTCGCCAGCTCCGCTTTCATCGTCCGCCAGACCGAGCAGGCGCTCGTGCTGCGCTTTGGCGAGCCCATCACCGGGCGTGGTCTCATCACTTCGCCGGGCCTGCATTTCAAGGCGCCTTTCATCGAGACCGTGGTCTATCTCGACAATCGGATTCTTGATCTGGAAACCTCCAAGCAAGAGGTTTTGGCCAGCGATAATAACCGCATCGAGGTGGACGCTTTCCTGCGCTACAAGATCGTCGATCCCCTCCGGTTCTACCAATCGGTGGGCACCACGCTGCGGGCCGATGGGCAGCTCGCCAATGTCTTGAACTCGGCCGTTCGCCGTGTGCTTGGCGAAGCCAATATGCCTCAGATCGTGCGCGATCAGCGCTCCCAGCTCATGGTTCGTATTCGCGAGCAGGTGGAGCAGGAGGCGAGCAAGTTCGGCGTGACCATCAAGGACGTGCGCATCCGGCGCGCTGATCTGCCAAAACAGATTTCCGAGAAGGTCTTCAGCCGCATGCAGACCGAGCGTGCGCGTGAAGCCGCTGAATTCCGGGCCCAGGGCGCAGAGCAGGCCCAGCGAATCACCTCGAAAGCGGATCGCGATGTGATCGTGCTGCGCGCCCAGGCGCAGCAGGAGGCGGATCAATTGCGCGGCGAGGGCGAGGCCCAGCGTAACGCCGTTTTTGCGGAAGCCTATGGCAAGGATCCCGAATTCTTCTCCTTCTGGCGTAGCATGCAGGCCTATGAGGCTGGCTTGAAGCCTGGCGACACAAGGCTCATCCTGAGCCCCAATTCCCAGTTCTTCCGCTTCTTCGGAACTTCGGGGCGTCCGGTCGAGGGTGCGGCGGGCGCCAAATAACGCCAAGCATAAAAGTAGGGCGGGAAGCGACTGAATCGCGGAATCCACTTTTCCGGTCGCGTTTCCGCCCCATTCTGTATGTCGATTGTCCGGCGCCGGGGAGCCTTCCGGCCCAGTCACCAGGAGAGCATTTCATGGGCCTTGAACCCGTCACCATTCCCGTCCGGCGCCTGCCCCGCCTCGCCCTCGCCCTCATGATGGGCTTTGCGGCCATGCCTGTTCTGGCGCCTGCCATGAGTCCATCAGCCTTCGCCAAGGGGCCCGATTCGCTGGCCGATCTCGCTACCGAGGTGAGCGACGCCGTGGTGAATATCTCGGCATCCCAGACAGTAGAGGATACCCGCTCTGCTGTGCCCAACCTCCCGCAGGGCACGCCCTTCGATGATCTCTTCGAGGAATTCTTCCGTCGTCGAGGACAGGGTCCGCAGGGTGGCGAGGGCGGGCCGCGTCAGCAGCGCCGCTCTGCTTCACTCGGCTCAGGATTCGTGATCGACGCCACAGGCATCGTCATCACCAATAACCACGTCATCGCCGACGCCAATGAAGTGACGGTCATCTTCACTGACGGGCAGCGCCTGAAGGCCGAAGTGCTTGGCAAGGACGCCAAGGTCGACATCGCCGTTCTGCGCGTGAAGCCGGAAAAGCCGCTGAAGGCGGTGAAGTTTGGCGATAGCGAGAAGATGCGGGTCGGCGACTGGGTCATGGCCGTGGGCAATCCCTTCGGCCTTGGCGGCACAGTGACGGCGGGGATCGTTTCGGCGCGCAACCGCAATATCGATAGCGGCCCCTATGACAACTACATCCAGACCGACGCTTCGATTAACAAGGGCAATTCGGGCGGTCCGCTGTTTAATATGGCCGGCGAGGTCATCGGCGTGAACACAGCGATTCTGTCGCCCTCGGGCGGGTCCGTGGGCATCGGCTTCGCCACCCCTGCGGCGACGCTTGAGCCGGTGATCGAGCAGTTGCAGAAGTTCGGCGAAACACGCCGTGGCTGGCTCGGCGTGCGCATTCAGAGTGTGGATGAGACGATCGCCGAGAGCCTTGGTCTGGGCAAGCCGCGCGGCGCGCTGGTGGCAGGCGTCGACGATAAGGGCCCGGGCAAGCCTGCTGGTATCAAGTCAGGAGACGTCATCATCAAGTTTGACGGCAAGGATGTGAAAGACTCGCGCGAATTGCCCAAGATCGTCGCCGCCACCGCAGTCGGCCGCGAGGTCAACGTGATCGTCATGCGCGGCGGCAAGGAGCAGGAGCTGAAGGTCACGCTCGGCCGCCTCGAAGACGGAGAGAAACAGGCTTCGCTAGATGGCGGCAAGGGCGACAAAAACGGCGGCCCCGCAGCTTCGCCTGTGCAGAAGGCGCTCGGCATGGAGCTTGGCGCCATGACAGCCGACGCCCGCAAGAAGTTCAATCTCAAGGAGGGAACGGACGGCGTGCTGGTGACCAGCGTTGACCCCAATTCCCCGGCGGCTGAAAAGCGCATCTCGCCGGGTGACCGGATTCTGGAGATCAATCAGGACCCGGTCTCGAAGCCCGAAGATGTGGCGCGCAAGCTCAAAGAGCTCAAAGATCAGGGCCGCAAGTCGGCGCTGCTTTTCGTCGCTTCGCCACAGGATGACAAGCGCTTCGTGCCGCTGCCCCTGAACTGATCACGCTCCATCGAAACGAAACCCGCCCCGCTTGATGCGGGGCGGGTTTTTGTTTGGGCGGTTTACTCCGCCGCTCCCGCCTTCGTCTGCTCGACCGGCGTCGCCGCGCCACTGCCGTGTTTCTCCATCAACACCCGCCGCTTATGGAATGCGGCGAGGGTCGAGCGGTGGCCAATGGAGATGAATGTTGTTCCCGGCAGATTGTCCGCCAACACCCCATAGAGCGCCGCCTCAGTCGGCTCGTCGAGCGCGGAGGTCGCTTCATCGAGGAAGAGCCAGTCGGGCCGGGCGAGCAGAGCGCGCGCCACCGCAAGTCTTTGCTGCTCGCCGCCGGACAGGCGCTGGCTCCAGTTATCCTCTTCATCGAGCCGCGCGATGAACTGACCCATCAGCGCATTTTCGAGCGCCTTGATGAGGGCCGCATCGTCGAAACCTTCGGGATTCTGCGGATAGGTCACGGCGTTGCGCAGGGTTCCGATGGGAATATAGGGCTTTTGCGGCAGCAGCATCACGCTTGCGCCTGCAGGCACGCTGACCGAGCCCTTGCCAAAGGGCCAGATGCCAGCGATCGCGCGGAAGAGCGTCGATTTGCCAGAACCTGAATGGCCAGACAGCAAGAGCGTTTCGCCGGGGTTGAGGGTGAGCTGCGCCCCCGTGACGATGGCGCGGCCATCGGGCAGGGCGAGCTCAAGATCTTTTACGGTGATCTCGCCGGCGAGTGCGGCGGGGTTTGTAATGCCGCTGGCATGCGCCATCTCATGCGCCTGATCAATGGCCGCATCGAAGCTCGTCAGACGATCGAGCACGGCTTTGAAATCGGCGAGCGACGTGTAGTAGGTGACGAAGAAGTTCAGCGCGCCTTCCACCCGCCCGAAGGCGCTGGCGGTCTGCGTCATCACGCCAAGCTGGATCTTGCCCGCGAAATAGAAGGGCGCAGCGACGATATAGGGAATGAAGGGGCTGATCTGCCCATAGGTCGCGGTGAAGGCCATCAGCTTTTTCCGCCGATCAACGATCTGCAGATAATTGCCGAAGATCTGGCCAAAGCGCCCCATGGAAAGCCGCCGTTCAGCAGGCTCGCCTTTCAGAAGTGCGATCTGCTCGGAATATTCGCGCAGGCGCGCCAGTGAAAAGCGGAAGTCGGCTTCGTAGCGTTGGCGCTGGAAATAGAGTCCAACCAGCGTGCGCCCGATGAGATGCGTGATCAGCGTGCCCACCACCGAATAGACCAGCGCCACCCAGAAGAGGAAGCCCGGCACGGCTATGTCTGTTCCGGGAATGGTGAAGTCCGCAGACAGGGTCCACAGGATCACAGCGAAAGAGACGAGCGAGGAGAGCGTCGAGATCAGCAGGATTGAATAGGAGTAGATGCCATAGCCCACGCTTCCGCCGTCGATGAAACGGTTAACGTCTTCGGCTATGCGCTGGTCGGGGTTGTCGGTGTTCGCGCCCTTCAGCCCCATGCGATAATGGGTCGAGCCATCGAGCCAGCGCCCGACGTAATGCTCCGTCAGCCAGCGGCGCCAGCGGATGATCAGGATCGACTGCGCGATGAATTCAATGATTGCGCTGACGATATAGATCGCGGCCCAGAACAGGAAGACGGTGTAGAGCAGCCGCCAGAATGTATCGCCATCCTTGTTCTGAAGCGCGTTGAACCAGTCGCGGTTGAAGAAGGACAGACGCACGTTGATGCCGACCTGGGCCTGGTTCAGCACCACGAGAAAGGTGACGGTGGCGATGGCGAGGCGGCGTTCGGCGATGGCGAAGGCCGGGAAGGGCCAGATGCGCGCCTGCGTCTGCGTCGTGCTATCAAAATAACGATCGGCGATGGCGCTGATGTTGCGCACCACTTTCAGGTGGGACATGGCCCAGACCAGCACCGTGAACATGGCGACGGTGAGCGGCACGCTATCGGGCAGCTTGTAGGCCTTCAGCGACTCCGGCCATAGGCCGCCCAGCGAGAGCAGGAACACGCCGCCGAAGATGACGACCTCCGAAGAGAAAATCACGATGAAGATTTTCAGGAAGGTGGAAATGCGTTCTGATTTGAAAGTCGCGCCCGCGCAGAGCAAGCCGCCTACGCCAAGCAGGAGAGCGGAGACCTCCGCCGTCGACCACCACACGCCGAAAGAGATGAGCGAGAGGGCCGCGACGGCCAGACTGAGAAGCGCCATAACCGAATCCTGAACTAGCGAAGGCCTG
>CANBVC010000137.1 GCA_947372795.1 Beijerinckiaceae bacterium | reverse complement strand
AACATGGCGTGGCCTGCTTGGGGCGATGGCGCGAAGAAATGCTTGTATTCCGCATCCGTCTCGAAAAAGCGCGCCACGAATTCAGGCCCCACTTCATAGCTCGCAGCGCCGATCGTGGGCCCCAGCACGGCGATGATCTGGCCGCGCCGCCCGCCAATCTGCTCCATGGCGTCCAGCGTCGATTCAAGCACGCCTGAAAAGGCGCCTTTCCAGCCCGCGTGGCAGGCGCCGACCACCCGCGCCTGCGCATCTGCAAAAAGGATCATGCCACAATCGGCGCCAGTGACGCCAAGCGCAAGGCCCGGCACATCAGTGACGAGCCCATCGACGCGCGGGCGCGCATCAGCCGCCCAGGGCGCGCGTACATGCAGCACATCGGGGGAATGGATCTGATAGGGGACGAGCAGGTGATCGGAGGCGACGCCAAGCGACTGCGCCATGCGCGCGCGGTTCTCAGCGACGCAGGCCGGATCATCGCTGGAGCCGACGCCGCCGTTGAGGCTCTCGTAGACGCCGCTCGAGGCGCCGCCCTGCCGCGTGAAAAACGCATGAGCGACGCCATCGGCGGCAAGAGCGTCAGAGCGAAGGAAAACGGCGCTGCTCATGACGGCGGCCAGAAGCCGGCAGGCGGAGCCATGCCGGGAGCGGTGACGCAAAGCGCTTTGAACAACTCGCCCATGCCATCGACCACGCCACCATCCACTTCGATTCCAGCCTGATCGGAGACAAGGCGCGCGAGCGCCGCTTCGATCCCGGCCGACTGAGCCGCATCAGCGCGACGCGACAGGGCGCGCGCGCGTTCAAATATGCCGAGCCCCGTCAACAAGGCGCCTTGTGTGACGGGCCCGTGGACCTGCGCGCCAGCAGCCCGCGCAGCGCGTGCGAGAGCGGCGAAATCCACATGGGTGGTCAGATCCGCCTCGCCGGGGCAGTCGAGCGGATCAACGAACTGATGATCCCGCAAGGCTTGAAGCGTTTCTCCAAGGACGGTCTGCGCATAGCCGTAATCGATGATAAGCGCCGCGCCGCCCTGCTCCACAAGGCGCGTCGCGAGCGTCGTCATGATGCGTTGACCAACAGCGCCGATTTCGATCACCGCGCCCTGCGGCGCATCGACCTTGATGCTCGCTTCTGCCTCGCGCGAAAGGCCGAAGGCGAAGCGACCCTGAGCATCAAGGCCAACAAGCCGCTCGCGCCATGCGCCGGCGTCTTTGACATAGTGGCGCACCGGCAGCGCGTCGAAAAACTCATTGGCGATGATGATCGCGGGCCCCGGCGGGATCGTCTCGATTGAGCTGTGCCAGGACACGGGGACATGCGCGCCCGCGAGCGTTTCCATCTGCGCCTTCGCGAGCACCGGCGAGGTCTCGACAAGATGCGCCTCAATCACATTTGCGAAGGCGGGCGCAACACTGGCAGCGCGCAATGCGTCCTTCATGAGCGTGCCGCGTCCCGGCCCCAGCTCCACAAGATGCAAATGTGGCGGCGCGCCCATGGCGACCCAGGTTTCAGCCGCCCAGAGCCCGATCAGTTCACCATACATCTGGCTGATTTCGGGCGCGGTGATGAAATCGCCAGCGACGCCGAAAGGATCGCGGGTGATGTAATAACCCATGGTGGGATGGCCGAGCGCCAATCCCATGAAACGCTCAAGCGTCAGGGGCCCTTCCTGCGCGATGAGATCACGAAGGTAATCTTCAAGCGCGCTCATGCCGCCTTCGCCTTGCGCAGCGCGTGGACGATGAAACCCGCGCCTATGACGATCAACGGCAGCGATAGCAAGATGCCCATGGTCGCGCCGCCAAACAGGAAGCCCAGTTGCGGGTCCGGCTCACGATAAAATTCGCAGAAAATACGCGCAAAACCATAGCCGATGGCGAAGACGCCTGTGACAAGGCCGGGACGACGCAAGCCGCCAGCCTTGACCACAATGAACAGCACAATGAACAACGCGACGCCCTCAAGCCCCGCCTCATAAAGCTGGCTTGGATGACGCGGCAGAGGTCCGGCGTCGGGGAAGACCATGGCCCAGGGAACATCGCTCTCGCGCCCCCACAGCTCCGGCTTGATGAAGTTCGCGATGCGGCCAAGACAAAGGCCGATTGGAGCGACCGCAGATGCGATGTCAGCCGACGTCAAGGCGGGGACTTGCGTGCGCCGGGAAAAATACCAGACGCCCAGAGCCGCCCCAGCGAGGCCGCCATGGAAAGACATGCCGCCCCGCCAGACGGCGATGATCTCTAAAGGGTTAGCGAGATAGAAGGCGGGATTGTAAAAAATCACATAGCCGAGGCGCCCACCAAGAACAACGCCGAGCGCCCCATAGAGGAGCAGATCATCGAGGCTGATGACGCTGGGGCGAACGACCGCGCCCCAAAGCCGATCATCGCCTGCAAGCTTGCGCGAATAGGCCCAGCCCAGCAAGAGGCCGGCGATATAGGACAGCGCATACCAACGAATCGGCAGAGGCCCGATGTTGAAAGCCACAGGGTCGATCTGCGGATATTCGATGAACGCTGAAAGCATGGGAGGGTCCGCGAGAAATCGTTCGCCGTGATGCGCGCGCGGGGCGCCGGCGTCAACCTCTGGCGCCGGCGTCCGGCCCCGTCATCAACGAAATTGAAGTCCTTTGGCCTTGTCCGGCAGACATGAACTTTGCATCGCAAAGCCATGCTGTCGAGGCTGACCCACTCTTTGCGCTTGCATCGCGCGCCGTGGCGGACCATCTGTGCGCTGGCGCGGCCGCACGCTCAGGAGCTTGAATATGTCCCAGTCCCGCAACTCTATCGTCGAGGAATTCGCCCGTCTCGCCAGCGATGCGGCGGGCGTCGCCACCGGCATGCGCCGGGAGGCCGAAACCCTCCTGAAAACCCAGCTCGAGCGCCTGCTCTCCACCATGGATGTGGTGAGCCGCGAGGAACATGAGGCTGTGAAGGAGATGGCCGCCGCCGCCCGTGACGACAACGAGCGTCTTGAGGCGCGTATCGCCGCGCTCGAGGCCAAGCTCGCCGATAAGGCCTGAGCGACGCCTTGCCCGGCCCTTCCGGGCGGGCTTAAATATCCAACCGACAAGCCTTTCCCAAACGGCGCGCATGTTCCATGCGCCTCCGGAGCCTTCCATGTCCGCTGAAACCACGTCAAATCACGCCCGCATGATCATCGTCGGCTCCGGCCCCGCTGGCTACACGGCGGCCATCTACGCCGCCCGCGCCATGCTGGAGCCTGTGATGATCTCCGGCTTTGAGCCCGGCGGACAGCTGATGATCACGACCGACGTGGAAAACTATCCCGGCTTCAAGGACCCAATTCAGGGCCCCTGGCTGATGGAACAGATGAAGGCGCAGGCCGAACATGTGGGAACCCGCATGGTCTCCGACCACATCACCTCGGTCGATCTCGCCAAGCGCCCCTTCACCCTGCAAGGCGACAGCGGCAAGACTTACACCTGCGACACGCTGGTGATCGCGACCGGCGCCAAGGCCAAGTGGCTTGGCATGCCCTCGGAAGAAAAGTTCAAGGGCTATGGCGTCTCAGCCTGCGCCACCTGCGACGGCTTTTTCTATCGCGGCAAGGAGGTCATCGTGGTCGGCGGCGGCAACTCCGCCGTGGAGGAGGCCCTCTATCTCGCCAACCTCGCCTCGAAGGTGACAGTTGTCCACAGGCGCGATCATTTCCGTTCCGAGCGCATCCTGCAGGAGCGCCTGTTCCGCCATCCCAAGGTGGAAGTGGTCTGGGACACCGTCCTTGACGAGATCTGCGGCGACGAGCAGCCTCCCGGCGTCACCCATGTGAAGCTGCGCAATGTGAAGACAGGCGAAACATCACAGCGCCCCGTGCATGGCGTCTTCGTCGCCATTGGCCATCAGCCGGCGTCCGAGCTTTTCGTCGGCCAGCTCGACATCAAGCCCAACGGCTACATCCACACCGCCGCCGATTCCACCGCGACCAATGTGCCCGGCGTCTTCGCCGCTGGCGATGTGACCGATGACATCTACCGTCAGGCCGTCACAGCCGCCGGCATGGGCTGCATGGCCGCGCTCGAAGCCGAGCGCTGGCTTGCGGCCGAGGAGAACGCGCGCGCAGCGGCGGAGTGATCCGCCCCGCCCGCACGGGCTGAACGGGGGAGCTGGCCATGGACTGGGACAAGCTGCGCATTTTCAACGCAGCCGCCGAAGCGGGCTCCTTTACGCATGCAGGCGAGGTTTTGGGCCTCAGCCAGTCAGCCGTGAGCCGTCAGGTCAGCGCACTTGAGCTGGATCTGCAGACGCCTCTGTTCCATCGCCATGCGCGCGGCCTGATCCTGACCGAACAGGGCGAGCAATTGTTCCGCACCGTGCAGGAGGTGGTGCAGAAACTTGAGGTCACGCGCATGCGCCTGACCGACAGCCGCGAGCGCCCTCACGGAGAATTGCGCATAACCACAACCGTGGGCATCGGCACCAACTGGCTTGCGCCGCGCCTTGGTGAATTCCTCGAACTTTACCCCGACATCACGGTGAAGGTGATCCTGTCAGACGACGATCTTGATCTGAGCATGCGTGAGGCGGATATGGCGATCCGCGTACGCGAGCCCCAGCAGCCCGATCTGATCCGCCGACGTCTCTTCACGATGCATTTTCACGCCTATGCCTCCCCTGCCTATATCAAGCGCCATGGCCAACCGCGCTCGCTGCACGACCTCGACAAGCATAGAATCTTGATCTACGGCGCGTCAGCCGGAAATTATTTGAATAATATCAATTCACTGCAGTTCACGGGCCGCGATTATCACGCGCCTCGCGTCTCCTCGCTGTCGATCAACAATCTGACGGCGGTCTGCAATGCGGTCGCTGCGGGCGTCGGCATCGCCGTACTGCCTGACTATCTCGTGCAGACCCAGTCCGATCTCATGCCCATTCTCCCCGAGGCAGACATGCCCGAGCTTGAATGTTTCCTCGTCTATCCCGAGGAGCTGAAAAACCTCGCGCGCGTGCAGGTGTTCCGCGACTTTTTGGTTTCCAACGCCCA
The DNA here is from genome assembly GCA_947372795.1 of Beijerinckiaceae bacterium. Lineage (GTDB taxonomy): Bacteria > Pseudomonadota > Alphaproteobacteria > Rhizobiales > Beijerinckiaceae > Terripilifer. The sequence goes on along the minus strand of CANBVC010000137.1, from coordinate 3,326 downwards.
GCGCTGGGATTTCTGACGCCGCGGGCCCACTTTGGCGCGAGCCAGACGCGTGGTAAGCCTCGGGCGACAAATCCAAGGGAGACACCATGAAACGCGTCAAGCTCGCCGCCCTCGCCCTCGTCGCTGCTCTTGGCTGGACAGGGGCAGTCGCCGCCCAGACGAATGTCGCCGTCGGCGTTACGGGTTCGGCCACCGATGTGGGCCTGTGGGTCGCGGACAAGAAAGGTTTCTTCCGCGAGGAAGGCATCACCGTCACTTTCAACACCTTCGACTCCGCCGCGCGCATGATCTCGCTGCTCGGCACAAGCGAACTTGATGTTGGCGCGGGCGCCCATTCGGCGGGCCTCTTCAACGCGGTCGGGCGCGGCATCGATATTCGCATCGTCGCCGACAAGAGCCAGAACGTCACCGGGCGCGGCAGCCAAAAGCTGCTGGTGCGCAAGGAGCACATCGATTCCGGCCGCTTCAAGACCTTGGCCGATCTCAAGGGCATGAAGATCGCGGGCTCCGCGCCCGGCAGCGCCGCCTCGACCGTCATCCTGAAGTTTCTGGAAAAGGGCGGCCTGAAGGCGGACGACATCGACAATGTCTATATGGCCTTCCCGCAGATGGGCGTCGCCCTGCAGAACGGCGCCGTCGACGCCGCCCTGCCTGCCGAACCTGCGGTCAGCTCGGCTTTGCGCCTTGGCGGCATCGTCGCGGTCGCCAATGACTACGACGTCTATCCCGTGCACCAGATCTCGGAAATTCTCTATGCGGGCAAGTTCGCCAAGGAGAAGCCCGAGGTGGCCCGCAAGTTCATGCGCGCCTATCTGCGCGGGGTGCGTGCGCATAATGACTCGCTCGGCCCCGATGGCGCCTTTGTCGGCGAGAAGGGCGACGAGATCGTCTCGATCCTCACGCAGTACGGCTCCTTCAAGGACCCGAAAGTGTGGCGCTCATTCACCTTCAGCTCTTGCGGACCTGACGGAACGCTGCATGTGCCCAGCATCAAGGAAGACCTCGCCATCTGGAAACAGCAGGGCCTGATTGAAGTACAAGTCGAGGCCGACAAGGCCATCGATACGAGCTTTGTGCAATGGGCTTTGAAGGACCTCGGTCCCTATGTGAAGAAATAAACGTCGGCCACAAGGCTGACGAATAAGCCGCAACGTCGGCAAGGGAGGAAGACATGAACAAGCGCTGGCGCGCCGCACTGCTTTTTATGAGTCTTGCGGCGCCTTTCACCACGGCGTCAGCCGAAAATGTGCGGGTGAATGTCGGCATCGCCAATTCGGCGACCGACGCCGCGCTTTTTGTCGCTGACAAGAAGGGCCATTTCAAAGCCGAAGGCCTCGACGTCAATTTCATCGCCTTCGATTCAGGCGCACGCATGATCGCACCCTTCGCCTCGGGCGATCTGGATGTTGGCGCAGGCGGCCCCTCGGCAGGGCTCTATAACGCCGTGGCGCGCGGCATCGACATCCGCATCGTCGCAGACAAAAGCTCAACCCCGCCCGGGCGGCCCATCAACTTTTTGCTGGTTCGCAAGGACCATGTGGAGTCCGGCCGCTACAAGACCCTTTCCGATCTCAGGGGCATGAAGGTCGCGGGCGCAGCGCCCGGGGGAGCTGCGACGACCACCCTCGACAAGCTGCTGGAAAAAGCGGGGCTGCGCATCGCTGATGTGGAGCGCGTCTATCTCGGCTTTCCGCAGCAGGCCATCGCGCTCGAAAACAAGGCTGTGGATGCGGCGCTGCCGACGGAGCCCGCAGCCAGCGAGGCGGTGAAGCGAGGCTCGGCCGTGCGCATCATCGGCGATGATGAAATCTATCCCAACCATCAGTTAGCGGCGATTTTTTATGCGGGTCACTTCATCAAGAACAAGCCCGACGCCGCCAAGCGCTTCATGCGCGCCTATATCAAGGGCGCGCGCGATTACGCCGACGCCATCGTGAATGGTAAGCTCAGCGGCGCCAAGGGCGAGGAAATGATCGCCATCCTGACGGCTTCAAGCCAGATCAAGGATCCCGAAATCTACCGCGCGATCGCCGCCGCCAATATCGATCCGGACGGACAGCTCGGAATAGCCAGCCTAAAGGAAGACCTCGCCATCTTCACCAAGGAAGGCCTCATCGAAGGCACGGTGGATATCGACAAGGTCATCGACACTTCTTTCGCCGAAGCGGCCGTCAGGGAGCTCGGCCCTTACAAGCGTGGAGACAAATGATCATGCTCATGCGCAGACATATCCTCGCAGCCGCGCTGGGCGCCTTTATTGCGCCGGCTTTCGCGGCCGATCCCATTCCCGTGACCGTCGGCACGGCCAATTCGGCCACCGACATCGCGGTCTATGTCGCGGAAAAGAAAGGTTACTTTCGCGAGGAGGGGCTGGCGGTGAACTTCATCGCTTTCGATTCCGCGGCCAAGATGATCGCGCCCTTCGCCTCGGGCGACCTTGACGTGGGCGGCGGGGGCACATCCGCAGGGCTCTATAATGCGGTGGCGCGCGGCATCGACATCAAGATCGTCGCCGACAAAAACCACTCCCCGCCCGGCCAGGGCATACAGCCCTTGCTGGTGCGAAAGGATCATGTCGAGTCCGGCCGATATAAAACCCTCGCCGACCTCAGGGGTATGAAGATCTCCACCGCCGCGCCGGGCAGCGCCGCATCGACGACGCTCGACCGCGCGCTGAAAATGGGCGGCCTCAAGATCACGGATGTGGATCAGGTCTATATGGGCTTTCCGCAGCAGTCGATCGCCCTCGCCAACAAGGCCATCGACGCCGCTTTCACGGCCGAGCCCTCCGCCACGCAGGCCGTCAATAGCGGATCAGCGGTGCGCGTCATGGGGGATGATGAAATCTACCCCATGCACCAGCTCGCCGTGGTCTTTTATTCTGGTGACTTCATCAAGAAAAAACCCGAGGCGGCCAAGCGCTATATGCGCGCCTATCTCAGGGGGGTGCGCTATTACAACGACGCCATCGTGAACGGTCGCCTTGCGGGTGAACGTGGCGACGAGATCATTGCGATTTTCTCGGAAAAGATCCCGCTCAAGGACAATTCGCTCTACCGCACGTTGATTCCGCCAGCCACCGACGCCGATGGCAAGGTGCAGATCGCCAGCCTGCGCGAAGATCTGGAGTTCTTCCGCGCAGCTGGCGATATCGAGGGAAAGATCACGCTGGAACAAGCCCTCGACACGTCTTTCGCGGAAGCAGCGGTCGCTGAGCTTGGACCCTACCAGCGCAAGCCCTGAAGCTCAGATATAGAGCTTCTCATTCTCCAACCCCTTGTAGAGCCCGGCGACATATTCGCCGTAGCCATTGAAAAGCTGCGTCG
>CANBVC010000136.1 GCA_947372795.1 Beijerinckiaceae bacterium | reverse complement strand
GGCACGAGTTAAATGGCAAAAGAAGCAACCCGCGTACGCCGCCGCGAACGCAAGAACATCGCCTCGGGCGTCGCGCATGTGAACTCCTCGTTCAACAACACGATGATCACCATCACCGACGCGCAGGGCAACACGATCTCCTGGTCCTCCTCGGGCACCATGGGCTTCAAGGGTTCGCGTAAGTCGACCCCCTATGCCGCCCAGATGGCCGCTGAGGACGCAGCTCGCAAGGCTGCCGAGCACGGCATGCGCACCATCGAAGTGGAAGTCTCCGGTCCCGGTTCGGGTCGTGAGTCGGCTCTTCGCGCGCTGCAGGCGGCGGGCTTCACCGTCACTTCGATCCGTGACGTGACCCCGATCCCGCACAACGGTTGCCGTCCGCGCAAGCGTCGTCGCGTCTGATCCAAACTGCTCTACTTTATGACATCCGCGTGGCCGACGGGCCCGCGGGTGTTTATTGCAACGACAGGCGTGGCCAGGGTCGACGGGCCGATATGCCGCGCAACCGAAAGGTCCAGTCGTGATTCAGAAGAACTGGCAAGAACTCATCCGCCCCAACAAGCTCGAAATCATTTCGGGTGACGATCCGCGCCGCTCTGCGACCGTGGTCGCCGAGCCGCTCGAGCGCGGCTTCGGCCAGACGCTCGGCAACTCGCTGCGTCGCGTGCTGCTCTCCTCGTTGCAGGGCGCAGCCATCACCGCCGTCCAGATTGACGGCGTGCTGCATGAATTCTCTTCGATCCCCGGCGTGCGTGAGGACGTTACCGACATCGTCCTCAACATCAAGGACATCTGGGTCAAGATGCAGGGCGATGGCCCGAAGCGCATGGTGTTGAAGAAGCAGGGGCCGGGCGCCGTTTTGGCTGGCGACATCGCCACCGTCGGCGACGTTCAGATCCTCAACCCCAATCTGGTCATCTGCAACCTCGACGAGGGCGCTGAGATCCGTATGGAATTCACCGTCAACACCGGCAAGGGCTATGTTGCGGCCGACCGTAACCGGGCCGAAGACGCTCCCATCGGGCTCATCCCCGTGGACAGTCTCTATTCGCCCGTGCGCAAGGTCAGCTATCGCATCGAGAACACCCGCGAGGGCCAGATTCTCGATTACGACAAGCTCACCCTCTCCATCGAGACGAACGGCGCGCTGACGCCCGAAGACGCGATCGCCTATAGCGCTCGTATCCTGCAGGACCAGCTCAACGTCTTCGTGAACTTCGAAGAGCCCAAGCGTGAAGAGGCTGCGCCCTCGATCCCCGAGCTCGCCTTCAATCCGGCGTTGCTCAAGAAGGTCGACGAGCTCGAGCTGTCGGTGCGTTCGGCGAACTGCCTCAAGAACGACAACATCGTTTATATCGGCGACCTCATCCAGAAGACGGAAGCCGAGATGCTGCGCACGCCGAACTTCGGCCGCAAGTCGCTCAACGAAATCAAGGAAGTGCTCGCCCAGATGGGTCTGCACCTTGGCATGGAAGTGCAGGGCTGGCCGCCGGAGAACATCGACGAGCTCGCCAAGCGCTTCGAAGAGCACTACTAGGAACGCCGGTCGGCCCTTCGGGGTCGGCCTTTAAACCCGCCATAAGGCGAATGAAGACGGTCGACCCTTGGTCCGGCGGCCGGAAAAATGAAGGAAAACCATCATGTATCATGGTCGCGCAAAGCGCCGCTTTAACCGCACCTCTGAACACCGCAAGGCGATGTTCATGAATATGTGCAACGCTATCATCAAGCATGAGCAGATCGTCACAACGCTTCCCAAGGCCAAGGACCTGCGTCCCGTCGTCGAGAAGCTTATCACGCTCGGCAAGCGCGGCGATCTCCATGCTCGCCGTCAGGCGATCGCGCAGCTCAGGGACGTCGTCATGGTCCGCAAGTTGTTTGACGTCCTCGCCCCCCGCTACAAGGAGCGTCACGGCGGCTACTGCCGCGTGCTGAAGGCGGGCTTCCGCTTCGGCGACAACGCCCCCATGGCCGTGATCGAATTCCTCGATCGCGACGTTGAGGCTCGCGGCAAGGACTCTGGTCAGGTGCATGTCGAGGCCGAGGCCTGATCGGCTCCGGTTTATAGAATGCTTTTTAAGGGCGGCCTTCGGGTCGCCCTTTTCTTTTGGCGGATCGCTCAAGGGCAGGGGCTTGGCGCAGCTGCGGAATGACCCCTATATCTTGGGTCTCAACCGGATGGACCCATGCGCGCGCTTTGTCTTGCCCTGCTCCTTTGCATCCCCCTCGCCGCACAGGCGCAGGCGCCTCAGCGCGTCGCGCCTACCGATCGCGGCTCCGTTCAGCAATCCTTCGCTCCCGTGGTGAAGCGCGTCGCGCCTGGCGTCGTGAATGTCTATGCGTCAAGGGTGGAGCGGCAGGCGCGCAATCCCCTGTTTGACGATCCGGTCTTTCGCCAGTTCTTCGGCGGTGGGCAGCAACAGCGCAGCCCAACGTCGCAATCTCTCGGCTCTGGCGTCATCGTGGACGCTTCGGGCCTTGTCGTCACCAATCACCATGTCATCGAGAATATGACCGATGTGAAGGTGGCGCTGGCGGACAAGCGCGAATATGAGGCTGAGATCATTCTGCGCGATCCCCGCACCGATCTCGCCGTGCTGCGTATCAAGAACGGCGGCGGGTTCCCTTCTCTTGAGCTTGGCGATTCCGATGCGCTCGAAGTCGGTGATCTCGTGCTCGCCATTGGCAACCCGTTTGGCGTCGGCCAGACGGTGACGCAGGGCATCGTTTCGGCGCTTGCGCGTACGCAGGTCGGCATCACCGATTACGGCTTCTTCATTCAGACCGACGCCGCGATCAATCCGGGCAATTCTGGTGGCGCACTCGTCGATATGAACGGCCGCCTCGCGGGCATCAATTCGGCCATTTATTCGCGCTCGGGCGGCTCCATCGGCATCGGCTTCGCCATTCCCGTGAATATGGTGAAGGTCGTCGTCGCCGCCGCCAAGGGGGGCGTGCGCCAGGTGCGCCGTCCATGGCTTGGCGCGACACTCCAGCCCGTGTCTCGCGAGATTGCGGAATCGCTCGGGCTCGACAGGCCCGCAGGCGCGCTGGTGGCCGATCTGGTGGAGGCGGGCCCTGCTGCGCAGTCTGGCCTGCGGCGGGGCGACGTGGTCATGGAGGTCGACGGGCAGGCGGTTGACGACCCTGAGAGCCTTGGCTATCGCCTCGGCACCAAATCAATCGGCGCCAGCGCAACGCTCACGGTGCGGCGTGATGGCCGTAAGATGACCTTGCCATTGAAGCTCATCGCCGCGCCCGAGACGCCCCCGCGCGAACCGCTGACGCTGAGCGGGCGCTCGCCCTTCTCTGGCGTCTCCGTGGTCAATCTCTCGCCTGCGGTGACGGAGGAATTGTCGATCGAGGCGTTCCGCGAAGGCGTCGTCATTTCTGACGTGGCTGCGGGCTCTACAGCCGCCAATGTGGGCCTGCAGAAAGGCGATGTGATCCTCGCGGTCAATGACGCGAAGATCACCCGCACAGCCGATCTGCAACGCATCGCCGAAGCCCGTCGCAGCTGGTGGAAGTTGACCCTTGGGCGCGGTGGGCAGATCATCACCACCGCGCTTGGAGGGTGAGCTGGTTTAAGCCGCGTTGCGTGTAGCTGCAGCCTTGCCGCGCGCCATGCGCTTTTTGATCGAAGACCACAGCTTGCGCATTTCGTCAGCCGCCAGTCCGTGGGGATTGATCTCGCTCACGCCATAGCCATAGCGCGCCGCCTCCTGATAATCGACGCGCGCAGCGACGAGGGGAGATATCAATCCACCCATAGCCTCCAGCGCCTTCATACCTTCTTCCACGCGCGCGCTTTGCTGGGCGGGTGGGCATTGGTTCAGCAGGAAGACAAACTCCTTATTGAGTTCGCGCAGGCTCATGCGTGTCTGCTCGCTGGCCCAAATGTCGAAGACGTTGGGACGCGAGGGAATGATGCAAAGATCGGCCGCTTTCATAGCAGCCTTTGTCGTTGCGGTTTCAGCGCCTGCGGTGTCGATGATGCAAAGCGTCACGCCCTTCTTCTCAAGCGTGGCGAGCACATTGGGGAGTTTGTTCGGCGACACCGCCTCGACCGGCACATCTGCCTCGCCGCGAGTCTGTGACCATTTGACCAGCGACTGCTGCGGATCAAGATCAATGATGAAAACGCGTTCGCCAGCCTCATGTGCGGTGACCGCCAGCGATGAAGCGATGGTGCTTTTTCCTGCGCCGCCTTTTTGCGTCACGAATGCGATGGTGCGCATGTTCGTCCCTTCAGATTTTTTCGAGGATGGCGAATAGCTCTCGCCAAAGCATTCCAACTGTATCGTTGGCCCAAAAACTTGATTCGGGAAGCGGCGTTTGCACTATGTTTTGATATGTATCTCCTGAGCAACGAAACGATAGCGTCAACTTTGCAATGCTATAAAACAAACTGGACTTGATAAGGCGACGGTGAATGGCTGACCTCTTTAATAGCGCAGGCCTCGATAAGAACGCACCGCGTCCGCTCGCCGATCGCATGCGGCCTCTCGTCTTGTCGGATGTCGCTGGGCAAGAGCACTTGCTTGGCGAAGACGGCGCCTTGAGCCGTCTCATCGCATCGTCATCGCTCGGCTCGCTGATCTTCTGGGGCCCGCCCGGAACAGGCAAGACCACGGTGGCGCGTTTGCTCGCGCAGGAGACAAGCCTCGCCTTCGTGCAGATCTCCGCCATCTTTACCGGAGTCGCTGAACTAAAGAAAGTGTTCGAACAGGCACGCGCGCGCCGCGCATCGGGGCAGGGCACTTTGCTCTTTGTCGACGAGATCCATCGCTTTAATCGCGCGCAGCAGGATTCCTTCTTGCCGGTGATGGAGGATGGAACGGTGACGCTTGTCGGCGCAACAACCGAAAACCCGTCTTTCGAACTTAACGCCGCCTTGCTGTCCCGCGCGCGCGTGCTGACTTTCCGCTCCCTGAGCGAGCCCGCCATCGAGCAATTGCTGGCGCGTGCGGAAAGCGTCGAGGGAAAGGCTCTGCCGCTTGATGAAGATGCGCGGCTGGCTCTGATGCGTATGGCCGACGGGGATGGCCGCGCAGCGCTGACGCTTGCCGAAGAAATCTGGCGCGCCGCAAGGCCGCAAGAGGTCTTTGATACGGCTGGCCTCGCCAATATCGTGCAGCGCCGCGCGCCTATTTATGACAAGGCGCAGGAGGGGCATTACAACCTCATCTCCGCCCTGCATAAATGCGTGCGCGGTTCTGACCCTGACGCTGCGCTCTACTATCTCGCGCGCATGCTCGACGCTGGCGAGGATCCCCTGTTTCTTGCGCGTCGCATTGTGCGCATGGCGGTGGAGGATATCGGCCTTGCCGATCCGCAGGCGCTCGTCGTCGCCAATGCTGCGAAGGACGCTTATGATTTTCTGGGCTCGCCCGAAGGCGAGCTCGCCATCGCGCAGGCGGTTGTCTATGTCGCCAGCGCGCCCAAGTCGAATGCTGTTTACAAGGCCTGGAAGGCCGCGCGCAGCCTCGCCAGCGAGCATGGCTCCGTCATGCCCCCGCATGTCATCCTCAACGCTCCCACCAAGCTCATGCGTGAGGAAGGCTATGGGCAGGGCTATCGCTATGACCACGATCAGCCCGACGCCTTCTCTGGGCAGAATTACTGGCCGGAGAAGATCGGGCGCAAGAAGCTTTATGAACCCGTCGAGCGGGGCTTCGAGCGGGATCTGCGCAAGCGGCTTGAGTGGTGGGAGAAACTGCGTCGTGAGCGTGAGCCGTGACGCCACGCGCTTTACAGTCTATAGGGCAGGGATGACGCCTTATCTTCTCGTCTTCGTCGGCGCTGGCCTTGGCGGCGCGCTCCGCCATGGGGTCAACCTCTCCTGCGCCCGTTGGTGCGGGCTCGAATTCCCATGGGGCACCATGGCCATCAATATCCTCGGCTCAGCGATGATGGGGCTGGCCGCAGGCTGGTTCGCCTTCAAGGCGGGGGAGAGCTGGTCGCAGCATGCGCGGCTCTTCGCCACCACAGGCGTGCTGGGGGGATTCACCACCTTTTCCGCTTTCTCGCTCGATGCAGCGCTTTTGTGGGAGCGCGGCGCCATGGGCGCGGCGGCGGGGTATGTAGCCGGTTCGGTGGTTCTTTCGATCATCGGTTTGTTTTTGGGCCTCTGGCTCGTGAGGACTTTGTCGTGAGCAGTGAAGTTAAGGCTAGTTCCGCCGGCGTGCAGACGCGCATCGTTTCCGCCGACGAGGAGGGGATGCGGCTCGACCGCTGGTTCAAGCTGCATTTTCCCGCAGTTGGCCTCTCCTATCTGAACAAGATCCTGCGCAAGGGCGAAGTGCGGGTCGATGGCAAGCGCGTCGAGGGCTCGACCCGCCTCACAGAGGCTGCGACCGTGCGCGTGCCGCCCCTGCGGTTGGACGCGCCCCCCGCCGCCGAGGCCAAGCGGCCCTTCAGCGAGAAGGACGCCGAGGCGATCAAGCGGATGGTCCTCTTTGAGGACAAATGGCTCATGGTGCTGAACAAGCCCTATGGCCTCGCCGTGCAAGGCGGCTCAGGCACCACCCATCATATCGATGGCATGCTCGAATCCGTCCCTGACGCGAAGGGCGAGCGTCCGCGCCTCGTTCATCGCCTCGACCGTGACACGTCCGGCGTGCTGCTGGTCGCCAAGACGCGCAAGATCGCTGCAGACCTTGGTGAAATCTTCCGCTCGCGCCAGGCCCGCAAGATCTATTGGGCGGTGGTGGAAGGCGTGCCCAAGCCGACGCATGGGCGCATTTCGCTGTTTCTGGCCAAGGGCGCGGGTATGGGCGATGACCGTTCCGCCCGCCAGCCCGGCCAGCGGCGCGATCCCGAGCGCATGCGCATCGCCAAACATGGCGAGGAGGATGCCCAGCATTCGCTGACCTATTACGCCGTGGTCGACAAGGTGGCGCCGCGTCTGTCGTGGATCTCCATGAAGCCTGTCACGGGACGCACCCATCAGCTGCGCGCCCATGCGGAGGCCATCGGCAATCCCATGATCGGCGACCCCAAATATCACGGCGACCTCGCCGCCAACGACCCGCGCCGCAGCGATCCCCTGCGCGCGGTGCCGACCGAGGTCGAGCGGAAACTGCATCTCCTCGCCCGGCGCCTCATCCTGCCCCATCCCAAGGGCGGCATGATCGACGTTACGGCGCCCCTTCCACCGCATATGAAGAAGACCTTCGATCTCTTCGGCTTCGATGTGAAGCAGTATGATCCCATCGAGGATGCGCCTGAGGATTGATGGGTTCGCGTCTGCGCGTTATTGCTGGCGGAACAACTCAAGGAAACGCCATGAGCAATCATATTCCTGCGCAGCCCCGCCTCGCGCCTGTATCGCCCGACGCTTATGACGAGGCCCAGAAGGGCGCGCTCGCCGATTTCGTCGCCACGCGCAATGTGGGCTTCAGCGGCCCCTGGCATGTCTTCATCCGCAGCCCTGAGTTGCTCACCCACGCGCAGCGCATGGGCGAATATTTGCGCTATCGCTGCAAGCTGTCGGGTCGGATCAGCGAGTTCGTGATCCTGCTCGTGGCGCGTGACTGGACGCAGGACTATGAATTTGGAACGCACCGCAAGCATGGGCTAAAGGCTGGCCTGTCCGAAGCGATCGTCTCCGCCATCGCAGAGGGGCGCAGGCCCGAGACGCTGGATGAGGAATTGTCCACAGTCTGGGATTTTGTAACGGAGTTGCAGCGCGCGCGGCGCGTATCGGACGCTACCTACGCCAAGGCGCTGGCGCTCTTCGGCGAACAGGGCGTCGTCGATTTGGGTGGAATCGTCGGATATTATTCGCTTCTGGCCCTGACCATGAACATCGCCCGCGTGCCTCCGCCAGAGGGCGAAGTCTATTTGTCGAGATTTCCAGAATAGGTTGCATTTTTCGTAAAATATGATAAAAAGCGCGCCCAATGTAATGGTCTGGTGACATTTGTCGCCAAATATCTATCCGTTGGGGGCGGCATGTCACTAGAGACGCGTCTTGCGAAAATCATGGCTGGCCACGGCAATTTCCTGCCGTTGCGGAATGTCAGGACCAAGACTGAGCGTAACGCCAGCGTCGGTTTTGGCTATAGGGTCGAGGGCCAGCGGAGGGTTAGTTACGAACCTCTCGAATCGACGCCGGGCTCTCGACGCATCGTCTTCATTGACTTCTGCCCGGGGGGCGTTTTTTCAAACAGGCGCGATGTAAGCTGGATCCAGCAGGGTATTTGCTCATTCGCGTCCTTCGCCACGAAGGATCAGAGGGATCTGTTTGAATCCATTCGTATCGGCGATGTTCTTGTGATGAAGCAGGATCTGCTATCGGCCAGCGTCATGCGGGTTCATGCTCATGGGCGGGTGGTCGGTCTTGACGTTTC
>CANBVC010000135.1 GCA_947372795.1 Beijerinckiaceae bacterium | reverse complement strand
TAGCCGCTGAGATCAAGAATGATGTCGCAGGTCGATGTCGCGCCATTGCGGGCGGGGCCGAATTTGAGATGAGCGCGCGAACTTGGCGCAGGCAGCGCGGTTTCGTCGATGGAAAGTTCAAACTTGCCCAGCACGCCTATGGCGTTGCGCACATGCCCCTGAATCACGGGAAAATCCCGCGTAACGGGGGCCGCCACATCGCCGGGCCGGGACAGCATGACCGTGACGTCGAGACGATCGGCCAGCCTGCGCCCTGCTTCAATCGCCACTTCATCGCGACCATAGATCAGGATCACGCCTTCGCTCTTGAGCGTGACCGCCTGAATGGGGGGCATTTCTTCGCGCGCCGCCGCAATGAGAGCCGCAGCCTTCGGCCCGCTATGCGAGGCCTCGCTCGACCATCCTGCGGTTTCGCGAATGTTCACGAAGGTCAAAGGTGCTGTGGCGCCAAGGTCTTCGGCGACTTCGTTGAAAAGAGCGACTTCCTGCATGCAGGCGATGGTGATGGGCGCTGCGCTTCCCAGCGCATTTTTCAGCAAATCGATTTGCGCGCCGCAGAGCTGGTCCGCTCTGGTGCAGCAGCCGACGCCGCCCTTGGTCAGCGCCGCCTCGTCAATGGGCATCGTCTTTTCGCAGGAGCAGACAAACAGACGGGATTCCACGCCGCTCATTCCAGTTCTCCCCAGCGGCTGCGCGCCGCTTCACGCCCAAGCAGTCGCGCCACAAGGCGAAAATGAACGCTAGGTCTCGGTTTTTCTACCCTATTCGCGAAGCACCCGCTATCCTTATCAAAATTCGCGGCGAACACCCCATCCCCACATGCAGCTTTATACCCATAGCCCTCTCGACCTGCCTCCGGGATTCACGGAAGTGAAGCTGCGCGAGCTTGGCGACGCCTATGCCCACGCCTGCTCCATAGCGCAGGCGCAGGGGGCGGGCGCGCTGGTCTGGGTGGGACGGTACGATCTCGTAGAATTCGCCGTGGTGCTGGAGCCCGACGAGCCCCTGTGCAGCGCCCGCCGCGCGCATTTCGCCGCCATGAACGCCATAGGCGACGCCATCGCGGCCCATTGTCCGCCCGAGCGGGAGGTCGCCTTCGCTTGGCCCGACACGGTGCTTTTCGACGGCGCGCTGATTGGCGGCTTGCGCCTCGCCTGGCCGCAGGATTGCGCCGAAGATCAGATTCCCGACTGGCTCGTCGTCGGCGTCATGTTGCGCGCCGCTGACCTCAGCCACGTGGATACGGGTCTCGTCCCCGGCAGCACCTCGCTTCTGTCGGAGGGCTTCGAAATGCTGGACTGCGAAGCGATCATCGCCAGCTTCACACGCCATCTGATGACCCATTTCGACCGCTGGAAGGAAAGCGGCTTCAAGGTGGTTGCCACTGACTTCTTTGCGCGCATGCCCCCCGGCAAGGCGGGCGAACGCCGCGCCATCGATGGCGATGGCGCCCTTCTTGTTCATGCGCCGCTCGATACGGGGCCAGCCAGGCGCATGCCGCTTGTTGAAGGCCTCAACAAGGCCGCATGGTTTGACGCGCAGCACGGCGCGCCAAGGCTGAGGTGACGAGATGACGAAGCTTCCTCGCACGATCCGTCTCGACCCTTCGGACGGCTTTGTCTTCGAGCCGGCCGCCAACCCCGGTGAATGGGCAGTTTCGGGCTCTTTCGCCTTTCTTGATCGCGAGCCCTCGATGCTCACGCATAAAGACCGCGTGGCCCTGCGGTCCGGGTTTCTTGGCCTTTCATCCTTCGGCTGGTCTACGCTCTGCGTGGTGGTCGAGGCGAGCCCCGAAGAACGGGCGCAAGCGGTGCAGCAGTTGGCGACCTATCTTCTCGAGGCCCATGGCGCGCCCTCGCCAGAGATTGCGCATATGGCGGCGGAAGAAGAAATCCAGTTCGCTCAATCCCTCTGCCAGCATCCCGTGCAGACCATCCTCGCCGTGCAACGCGATATTGAAGACACCGGAGAAATCCGCGAGCGTTTTCGCACGCTTCATGCGCGCGATCGGTCTGGGGATCCCGACCCATTGCACGCCAACCTGCGCGCCTTCACAATGGTTGAAGACAAAGACGACGCAGAGCCTTCGGATGGGGTGGATCTTCACGGATTTTTGAAGACGGAACGCACATGAGAGAATTCTGGGTTTCTTCTGGCCATCATCTGACCCACCGCGCCGAGCATGGCGGGCTTATGGTCACGCCTGAACTCATCATGGCCTATCTGGCGCGACCCGAGCTTGCGCCTCCTGAAGAAGCCTGCGAGGCGGAACGCGCGCTATATGCCTTGCTGATGAATCAGCCTCTGCGGCCTGTGACGCCTCAAGACATCGCCGCCATGGCGGATGCTGACGCGCGCGAAAACTGGAATTTCATGATCGCTTTCCGGGACAATCTCCTGGACGCCCGCTCGCTGGAGGGCGCCTATCTTGAGCTGGCGCGCAAGGGCGGCAATCACATCCCGCCGATCATGTTGAACCAGCTCTGCCATCTCGTGCTGCGCAACGCGCTCGACGGATGCGACGACCCCTTCCTCCTGCGGGCGGGCGAACTGTTCTTCCGGCCCCAGAAAGCTGCTTTGCGCGATGGCCTGCTTTTGCTGGCTGACAGCGAAGTGGTCGAGGCGCAACAGACCCAGGCGCGTGACGCCCACCATTCACCACTCACCGCCTTGCTGGACGATGTGCCCGAATTCGGCAACCTCGATGTGATGGATGACGAGAACGCATGGACCTATTGGTCGCGCTCGGACGCCCACAGCATGATCATGAATCTGGGCGGCGACCCAAAAGCGCGCATGGGTCTCGCCCATGTCATCGAGCGCTGGATCGCCCATTTGTTGCAGATCGCGGTCAAGGTGGAGCCCATCGCGAAGATGGAGGATGAGGACTGGCGCTGGTTTATCGGGCTCGACGCACAGGGCACGCGCATCGGCAATGCGCTCTGGAATGGAGAGACGATTGCGCCCGGCATGGCGGAGCGCATCGTCACGCTGATGCGCCTCACCTTCATCGACGACAGCCGTCTGCGGCCGGATATGCGCGGCAAGCCGGTCTATCTGATCGGCGCCATGGACCATGAGAATGTCTGGCGTATGAAGCCCCAGAACCTCCTTGTCGGCCTGCCACTCATCGAAGGGGCGCCCTCATGAGCCAGAGCATGGATGCAATCCGCGAGCTTGGCGTGGTGCTGGCGCGCCGCAGCGTCGATAACCCATGGATCGATCATGTCTGGGTGGCGCATACGGTGCTTTATCCTGCGCCCGAGACTGCGGCGGGAACGCTGCTCTCATCTGAGCAGGCCCTCACCCTCGTCTATGCCGGGCTGGCGAGTGTTGAACTTTTCGTGAGCGAAACCGGCAACTACCGCGACAATCTCCAGTCAGGCGCCCCGTCTCTCTGGGTCGCAGCGCGCACGCGCGCCGATGGTGGAACGCCGGAATTCGTGCGGGTGACGGCTGATCCGACAGAAGGCGAGGCCTATTTCGAATCAGGCAACGATGTGGTCGCAGCCCTGCCCATGCCGCCCGCGTTCATCGAATGGATCAGCGCTTTCGTCGAGGCCTATCATGTCGAACGCGCCTTTTTGAAACGAAAGCGTGACCGGAAGGATGGCGGAACGCGCCATGAGCCACAGCGAGGCGGCGCATGAGCGATGATGGCTCTTTCCTCGCGCGCTGGTCGAAGCGCAAACATGACGCCCTGTCCCGGCAGCCAGACGGCGCACAGGAGCTGGCCAGCGAGCCTTCGGAAGAACAGCAAGAAGAAGGGCCAGACAGGCCCTTCGACCTCTCCTCCCTGCCCGACATCGACACTCTGAGCAGCCGAACCGACATCACCGCCTTCATGAACAATGCTGTCCCCGAGGCGCTGCGAAACGCCGCCTTGCGAAAAATCTGGGCGCTGGACCCAGCGGTGCGCAACTATGTCGGCGAGGCCCTCGATTACGCTTGGGACTGGAACACACCAGGAGCAATTCCCGGTTTCGGGGAGGCTGTCGCAAGCGAACAAACGCGGGAATTCGTGCGAAATATGCTCGCTGGGCCCAGCGAGCACGAAAACGTGATCGACGCTGACGCGACGCAGCGCGAGCAGCTCCCGCCTGAAACGATGGATGAGCAAGTGGCGGCGTCATCGGACGCGGCGCCCGATCACGCGCCACAAATCACTGCTAACACTGCATTTTCAGAGCTAGTAGCGGCAGTTTCCGAGCAGCCCCAAGCCGATCCGCAGCAACCGGAAAAGCATCGGCACGGCGGCGCCTTGCCTAGCTAAAACATTGCAGCGCAAAACCCGATGTTTTTTGGACGCGTTCCTTTTTCTACCCTATAGTAGGAAATTAACGCGCGTTTCAGGAGAGGTTATGCCCCTGGATGGAGCCATCGACGAGATCGATGTCCTTCGAGGTTCGGAATATGCCATGCTCGCCGTCCTGATCGGGGCCGCTCCGAGCGATGATCTCCTGACTCGGATCGCAAATCTGCGCGGCGACGCCACTCCTCTGGGAATGTCGCATATCGCATTGGCGGACGCTGCCCGTGCGGCGCAGGAAAGCCTCGTAGCGCGTGAATATTTCAACCTTTTCATCGGCGTCGCCCGTGGCGAGCTGCTGCCCTATGGCTCCTGGTATCAAACCGGTTTCCTGCATGAGCGCCCGCTCGCCCGCGTCCGCGAGGATCTGGCGGCGCTTGGCGTCGAGCGTGATGGACCGGGCAAGGAGCCTGAAGACCACATCGCCTTTCTCTGCGAAGTCATGGCCGGCATGGCGACAGGGCGCTTCGAGGCCGACATCGATGCGCAGGCGCGCTTCTTTCAGCGCCATATCGAGCCTTGGGCCGCCCGTTTCTTCGCCGATCTGGAAATCTGCTCCGCCGCTTCCTTCTACAAACCGGTCGGCCGCATCGGCCGTATCTTCATCGAACTCGAGGTGGAAGCCTTCAAGCTTCCTCGCTGACCCGGAGACTTCGCGTCATGACAACGTCTGACCAGAAACTCGACAAGCCGCTGATGGATCGGCGTAGCTTCTTTCGCGCAAGTGGCGGCGTAGCGGTTTCCGCTGCGGCGGCAGTTCTGCCTATGGAGGAGGCGGCAGCCGCCGAGTCACAAGATGAGCGGACCAAGGCGCGCTACAAAGAGACCGAGCACGTCAAAGCCTATTATCGCGTCAACCGGTACTGAGGGAGCCGATCGATGCTGACCAAAAGAAGAGACGCCGTATCAGGCCGCGCCCGTTTGCAGGGCGTCGCAGCGGGTTTGGCTTCCGGGATTCTTGACCGCCGCAGTTTTCTGCGTCGTTCCGGCCTTGCCGCAGGCGGCGTCGCCGCGCTGGGCGGGCTGACCCTAGGCGCGGTGCGCAAGGCGCAGGCAGGACCCGTTGTCGCCAATGTGAAGACGGACCGGAAGAAGAACATCTGCACCCATTGCTCCGTCGGCTGCTCGGTCATCGCCGAAGTGCAGAACGGAGTCTGGGTTGGGCAGGAACCGGCCTGGGAGAGCCCGATCAATCGCGGCTCCCATTGCGCCAAGGGCGCTTCGGTGCGCGAACTCGTGCATGGCGACAGGCGCCTGAAATATCCGATGAAGCTCGTCAACGGCGAGTGGACGCGCATGAGCTGGGACGTGGCGATCAACGAGATCACCGCGAAGATGGGAGAAATCCGCGAAAAGTCGGGCGCGGATTCGGTCTATTTGCTCGGCTCCGCGAAATTCTCCAACGAGGGCGCCTATCTCTTCCGCAAGTTCGCGGCCTTCTGGGGCACGAATTCAGTCGACCATCAGGCGCGCATCTGCCATTCCACGACAGTGGCGGGCGTCGCCAATACCTGGGGCTATGGCGCGCAGACCAATAGCTACAACGACATCCGCAACTCCAAGACCATCGTCTTCATGGGCTCCAACGCCGCCGAGGCCCATCCGGTCTCGCTCCAGCATGTGCTGACCGGCAAGGAGACCAATCGCGCCAATATGATCGTGCTCGACCCGCGCTTCACGCGCACGGCGGCCCATGCGACCGATTATGTGCGCTTCCGCTCGGGCACCGACATTGCGGTGATCTGGGGCATGCTGCACCACATCTTTGCCAATGGCTGGGAGGATAAGACCTTCATCCAGCAGCGGGTCTATGGCATGGACCAGATCCGCGCCGAGGTCGCCAAATGGACGCCCGAAGAAGTCGAGCGCGTCACCGGCATTCCCGGCGCGCAGCTCAAGAAGGTCGCCGAGACCTTCGCCAAGGAGCGGCCCTCCACCTTCATCTGGTGCATGGGCGGCACCCAGCACACCGTGGGCACCGCCAATGTGCGCGCCTATTGCAATCTGCTGCTGGCGACCGGCAACGTGGGCGTTTACGGCGGCGGCGCGAACATCTTCCGTGGCCATTGCAACGTGCAGGGCGCGACGGATTTCGGGCTCGATATCACCAACCTGCCGCTCTACTACGGCCTTGTTGAAGGCGCCTGGCGCCACTGGTCGCGCGTCTGGGACGTGCCTTACGATTATTTCGTCAGCCGCTTCGACGAAGTGCCCGCCAAGGCTGGCCGCCCTGCGCGCACGCGCAAGGAGAATATGGAGACGGCCGGCATTCCCTCGACGCGCTGGTTCGACGCCACAAGCTTCCCCGCCGAAGAGGTCGATCAACGCGACGTTCTGAAAGCGATGGTCATCTTCGGCCATGGCGGCAATACGGTTCCGCGCATGCCTGACATGGTGAAGGCGCTGGAAAAGCTGGAGTTGCTGGTGGTGGCCGACCCCCACCCCACCACGTTCGCCGCCATCTCCGGCCGCAAGAACGGCACCTATCTGCTGCCGATCTGCACCCAGTTCGAAACCTCGGGCTCGCGCACCGCCTCTAATCGTTCGGTCCAGTGGGGCGAGAAGGTCGTCGACCCCATCTTCGAATCCAAGGACGATTACGAGGTCGTCTATCGTTTCGCCCAGAAGCTCGGTTTCGCCGAGGCGATGTTCAAGAACATCAAGGTCGAGAACAACCGTCCGGTGCCCGAGGACATCCTGCGCGAAATCAACCGCGGCGGATGGTCGACTGGCTATACGGGCCAGAGTCCCGAACGCCTGAAGGCGCATATGCGCAATCAGGACAAGTTCGATCTCGTCACCCTGCGCGCGAAAGCTGATACGCCAGAGGTTGGCGGCGATTACTATGGCCTGCCCTGGCCCTGCTGGGGCACGCCGGAAATCAAGCATCCCGGCACCCATACGCTCTACAACACCAACCTTCATGTGAAGGATGGCGGCGGCACGTTCCGCGCGCGCTTTGGCGTCGTCTATGCCGAAAAGCAGGCCGATGGCTCAACCAAGGACGTGAACCTTCTGTCGGAAGGCTCTTACACTCTCGGCTCCGAACTGACGGACGGCTATCCCGAATTCACCTATGGCCTTCTGAAGAAGCTTGGCTGGGACAAGGATCTCACCGAAGCGGAAGTCGCGACGATCACAAAGATCGGCGGCGCCAATCCCGACAATGTCGGCTGGGCCATTGATCTGTCGGGCGGCATCATCCGCGTCTGCCTCGACCATGGCGTCATTCCCTATGGCAATGGCAAGGCGCGCGCGGTGGCCTGGAACCTGCCCGATCCCGTGCCCGTGCACCGCGAGCCGATCTACACGCCGCGTGTCGATCTCGTCGAAAAATACCCGACACGCCCGGATGGTCGTCAGTTTCGCATGATGAATGCTGGCCTCAGCGTCCAGAAAGCCGCCATCGAGAAGGGCGTCGCGAAGGACTTCCCCATCGTCCTCACCTCCGGCCGCCTGGTCGAATATGAAGGCGGCGGCGAGGAGACGCGCTCCAACAGATGGCTCGCGGAACTGCAACAGGACATGTTCGTCGAGATCAATCCTGCCGACGCGTCCGCGCGCGGCGTGGTCGATGGCGGCTGGGTCTGGGTCACTGGCCCCGAGAACCAGTCGAAGGCGCGGATGAAGGCGCTTGTGACCGAGCGCGTGGGCAGGGGCGTCGCCTTTATGCCCTTCCATTTCGCCGGATGGTTCCAGGGCGTCGACCAACGCGGAAACTATCCCAAGGGAACGGATCCGATCGTCCTTGGCGAAAGCGTCAATACGATCACGACCTACGGCTATGATCCGGTGACGGGCATGCATGAGGGCAAGGTTACGCTCTGCCAAATCAGAGCGGCGTGAGGGAGACAACGATGGCCCGCATGAAATTTCTCTGTGACGCTGACCGCTGCATCGAATGCAACGCCTGCGTCACCGCCTGCAAGAACGAACATGAAGTGCCGTGGGGCATCAATCGCCGCCGCGTCGTAACAATCAATGATGGCAAGCCGGGCGAGCGTTCGGTCTCCATGGCCTGCATGCATTGCACGGACGCGCCCTGCGCGGCGGTCTGCCCGGTGTCCTGCTT
>CANBVC010000134.1 GCA_947372795.1 Beijerinckiaceae bacterium | reverse complement strand
GCAAGGGCCTCGTCCATATTGATCCGCAGCGCCGCATGCTGGCCGGCGGCCAAACGCTGCGCACGCTCATCCGCGCGCATATTCTTGCAGGTTCCCGGATAGAGCGGCGTCCCGTCAGGGTCGCGCGGCCAATCACCCGCGCCATTGACGGTGCGGGCGATGTCGGTGCGTGAGCAGAAGCAGGGATAGAGAAGGCCGCGGCCGGTCAGATCTTCAAGGGCGCAGGCGTAATCAGAGAAATGTTCGGATTGGCGGCGCACAGGCTCCTGCCAGGTGATTCCGATCCAGCCCAGATCCTCGAAAATCGCCGCCTCATAGTCCTTGCGGCAACGATCGAGGTCAATATTCTCGATGCGCAGCAGCAATTGACCGCCGAGCTTGCGGGCCACGCGCTCGTTCTGGAGCGCAGAATAGGCATGCCCCAGATGGAGATAGCCATTGGGCGAGGGGGCGAAGCGAAGCGTGGGAAGATGTGGTGTCGTCATGGTCCAGCCAGTGCCGAACTCAAACTGGCGCGGGTGGGACATGAAAGCAAGGTCGGGGGCGAAGGATAGGCCTGCGCTTCAGCAGCCCCTCCCCGCTTGACGCCGCGCTTTCGCCGCTTCACACAACATCCATGATGACTTCTCAACCCACCCTCACCGGCCCAAGGCTTGCGCCCCGTTCAGGCGCGCCCAAGCAACTGGTCGTGTTTCTCCACGGTTACGGCGCAGATGGCCGCGATTTGATTGATGTGGGCAAGCAATGGCAGCGCATCCTGCCCGAAGCGGCCTTTGTCTCACCCAATGCGCCCGAGCCCTGCGGCATGGCGCCCACCGGGCGGCAATGGTTTGCGCTCACCATGCGCGACCCGTCCGAGCGCTGGCGGGGCGTCAACGCCGCCCAGCCCTGCCTCGACGCCTTTCTCGACGCCGAACTTGAGGCTGCGGGCCTTGATGACAGCAAGCTTGCGCTGGTCGGCTTCAGCCAGGGAACCATGATGGCGCTGCATGTTGGCCTGCGCCGCAAGCGCGCGCCCGCCGCCATCCTTGGCTATTCAGGCGTGCTGGTTGGGCCGGAACATCTGGCGCAAGCCACCGCGCGCAACGCACGGGGCGAGACGCCTCCGGTGCTGCTGGTCCACGGAACATCCGACGAAGTGATCCCCTTCGAGGCTCTGTTCGACAGTTCCGAACAACTGGCCAAGGCCGATATTCCAACCCAATGGCACATGTCCGCAGGGCTTGGCCATGGCATCGATCAGGCGGGCCTCGTCCATGGGGGCCTGTTTCTGGCGAAGGCTTTCGGCGTTCGCCTGCCCAGCCGTTGAACCAACCCTTAACAGTCAAGAGAGGAACCTCCGGTGAACAAGGTCAAGCTTTCCATCGCAACAACTGATTATGATCATTTCCGCGACTTCCGTTTCGGTCTCGTGCAGGCGGAAGGGATCGAACATACCTGGCTCAACCTCGGCCATCACGAGGTCTTCGCGCGCTTCACCTTCAATCGCGAATGGGATGTGACGGAGCTGTCCTGCGCCAAGTTCACCGCACAGGTGACGCGCGACAATCCTGACATCGTCGGCCTGCCCGTGATCTGCTCCCGCCTGTTCCGCTTCTCGTCCTTCTATGTGAACAAGAACAGCGGCATCAAGACGGTGCAGGACCTCAAGGGCAAGCGCGTCGGCTCGCCTGAATGGGCCCATTCGGCCGCCGTCTACATGCGCGGCTGGATGCACAACGAATGCGGCGTGAAGCTGCAGGACGTGCATTGGTATCAGGCTGGCGCCAATGCGCCGGGCCGTATCGAGAAGGTCGAACTGTCGCTGCCCGAGGGAGTCCAGCTGACCCGCGTCTCCGACAAGTCGCTTTCGGAAATGCTGGCCTCGGGCGAAATCGATTGCGCCATCATCGCGCGCCCGCCCACCTGCTTCCTCGAAGATCATCCCGATGTGGTGCGCCTCTTTCCTGATTATCTGGAGATGGAAGAGGATTATTATGATCGCACCAAGGTGTGGCCGATCATGCACATTATCGCCGTTCAGAAGCACATTCTGGATGAAAATCCCTGGATCGCTCGCAACCTCTTGAACGCCTTCAATGAATCGAAGCGCCGTTCGCTCGAGCGCCTGTTCGATCCCGCCGTCTCGCGCTATCCCCTGCCCTGGCTGTCGACCTATGCCCGGCGTATGCGCGACCGGATGCACGGCGACACCTTCCCCTTCGGCGTCGAGGCGAACCGGGCTACCTGGGAACAGCTTCTGCTCTATACCTATCAGCAGGGCATCGCCCATCGTCACGCCAAGGTGGAAGAGGTCTTCCCCGCCGGCATCGACACCGAAATCATCGTCTGAGACCAATAAGCGCGGGCGAGGGATCATCTCGCCCGCATACCAATGACGGAAGCAGCGCATGTCCCTCGATGTCGTAGACCTGCGCTCCTTCTACGCCTCGGCCCTGGGCCGGGTGGCCCATCGCTTTGTGGGGGCGATCATCGCCCGGCGCTGGGATCATTGCGCGGGCCTTTCCATGCTCGGGATTGGCTACGCTACGCCCTATCTCAACGGTTTCCGCGACAGCGCCGTCAGGGTGCTGGCATTCATGCCCGCAGAACAGGGCGTGGTGAACTGGCCGGAGGATGGCGCATCCTCCGCAGCCCTCGTCGACGCCACCATGATGCCCCTGCCCGACGCATGCATCGACAGGGTTCTGCTGGTTCACGCGCTGGAGCTGAGCGAGGCGCCGAGCGAATTACTCTCCGAAATCTGGCGCATCCTCACCCCCGGCGGGCGCGTGATGATCGTCGCCCCCAACCGGCGCGGCGTCTGGGCGCAGCTCGAAACCACGCCCTTCGGGCAGGGCCGCCCCTATTCGCGCGGCCAGTTGCGGGAATTGCTGCGCGATACGATGTTTTCGCCCATCCATGAAGCCGAGGCGCTCTATGTGCCGCCGTTCGGCCGCCGCTTTCTGCTGCGCATGGCCAGCGCATTCGAGCGCATGGGCGAACGCTTTGGCCTGCCGGGCGGGGGCGTTCACGTGATCGAAGCGACGAAGCAGCTCTACCGCCCCATCGGCGCGCGCAAGGTCGCCCGGCGCCGCCTGCCCGAACTTGAGCCCGCGCTCGCGCCAACGCCCGCCGGGATAGGCTTTGGCGGCAATCGGCGCGAAGTCTTTGAAGACAACCGCGAGGATCAGGCCGCGCGATAGAAGGGCTTACCGCCTGCAACCGTGGTGCGATGCATGCGACGCGTATCGGGATAGCTATAACCGCCGCCCGCCATATGGTTCAGACTGGCGTTGTCCCAGAACACGAGATCCCCATCACGCCATTTATGGGTGTAACGCCATGCAGGATTGGAGAACATGACACGGAACAGCTCATCGAGCAGCGGCTGCGCCTGCGCGTCGTCCATATCCTCGATGGCGATGGTGAAGCGCGGCGAAATATAGAGCGCCTGCACGCCGGTCTCGGGATGGGTGCGCACCATGGGCTGCACGACGGGCTTCGTCTCCTTCTCCCGGCGCTTGTAATAGTCGACCGCCGCCTCGCGCTCAGCGGAGATGGTCACGCGCGGGTTGAGGGTCTTCGAGACATGATGGACCGCGTTACGACCCTCGATCTGGCGCTTCAGCTCGTCCGGCAAGGCCGCATAGACCTGAGTGGTGTTGATGAACTCGGTATCGCCGCCCTGCAGGGGATTTTTCACCGAATAGAGCATGGTGATGCGGCAGGGATCGGGAAGATGGGACGAGTCGGAGTGCCAGAAATCCCCGGCGTCGACGATGCCGACCTGCGAACCATCGGGCCTGCGCTCGTTGGAGAGGATCAGCACATCATTGTCATCGGGATGACAATAGGTGCTGCGGTCCTGGGATTCGAGGCTGCCCCAGAGCCGCGCGAATTGCGCCTGGGCGGCGGGCTCAAGATGCTGATCGCGGATGCAGATGATCGGATATTGATGGAAGGCCTGCTGAAGCGCCGCGAAATCCTGCTCCAAAACAGGTTTTGAGCAATCAAGGCCGATGATCTCAGCCGCACCTGCGGGTGAAATCTGGTTGAGAGTGAAGGCCATAGCTCCTCCTGATCGTCATTGGCGCCGCGCGCTGTTGGGACAGACCCTAAAAGCGCGGGGGAAGCCCTGTCAATGCGGCTGCGCGACGCTTTGACCGCGCCGCTGCAAACGCTAAGCTGCGGAAAAGATCGGGAGGGGACCATGTCGAAACGCCGCGCGAAAAGCCGCGCCATGCAAATCATCAATCTGACGGGCCTGCTCATGCTGGCCGCCGTTAATGCCCATGCGCAAACGCCGTCGCCCGAAACTTTCTACAAGGGCCGCACCGTCAGCATCTACATCGGCTTTGGCGGCGGCGGCTCCTACGATTTTTATGGCCATCTCATCGCCCGCCACATCGGCAAGCATATTCCCGGCAATCCGACCGTGGTGGCCCAGTCCATGCCGGGAGCGGGCAGCTTCAAGCTGGCGAACTGGCTAAGCTCGATCGCCCCCAAGGATGGCACGGCCATGGGCATCGTTTCGCAAGCGGTGGCGCTGGAAGAGGCGCTCGGCAGTCAGGGCGTGCAATATAAGGCGCGCGACTTCGCCTGGATCGGCCGCGCCACCTCCGTCATCGAGATCATGATGACGGGCGAGAAAGCGAAGGCGAAGACAATCGACGACGCCTACGCCAATGAGGTGATGATAGGCGGCACAGGGCCGGGCTCTCCATCGGAAGGCTATCCCAAACTGCTGAACGCCGCCGCAGGCACGAAATTTAGGATTATCGCGGGCTATCCCGCGTCCGCCGAAGTGCTGCTCGCCATGGAGAAGGGCGAGGTGGACGCCGCTTTCACATCCTTTGGCTCATTGCAGGCCTATCATCAGGACTGGCTCGACCAGAAGAAAGTCAGTCTTCTGGTGCAGGGCACGGTGGCGCGCACCCATGAATTGCCGGATGTTCCGGCAGTGGGCGAACTTGGCAAGACGCCGGAAGATCGGCGGATGCTGCAGCTCTACGCCTCGACCGCCGACATCGGCCGCTCCTTCATCGCGCCGCCCGGCATGCCATCCGAGCGTATCGCAACCCTGCGCGCAGCCTTCGACGCGACCATGAATGATCCCGAATTCCGAGCGGAGGTCACAAGGGCCAAGGCCGAATTTCATCCCCTGCCGGGGGCGGATCTGCAAAAGTTGATCGAAGGGGTCGCCGACACCCCGCCCGAGATCATCTCGCGCATGAAGGGCCTTTTGCAGGCGACGAAATAGAGTCGCAGGGGCGGCGGATTGTAGGGAAGCGGCGGGACCTGTAGAACAGCGCCGTTCATGGGCCCTCGCCCATCAAGGAGACATCCGATGTTCCCGATCCTGCGCCCGCTGGCGCTCGGCCTTTGCGCCGCTCTTCTTCCCGCCGCAAGCTTCGCCCAGAACGCTGACTCCTTCTTCAAGGGCAAGACTGTCAGCGTCTACATCGGCTTTTCGGCCGGCGGCACCTATGACCTCTTCGGTCGCCTTGTGGGGCGCCATATGGGCAAACACATTCCCGGCAACCCGACCGTCGTGGCGCAGTCCATGCCAGGCGCGGGCAGCTTCACCCTCGCCAACTGGATGTATCGCATTGCGCCGAAAGACGGCACGGCCATCGGCATCGTGTCGCAGACCATGGCGATCGAGGAAATGCTCAAGACGCCGGGCGTCAACTACAAGGCCGCGGATTTCAACTGGATCGGCCGCGCCACGTCCAATGTCGAGATCACGCTGGTCAACAGCAACATCAAGGGCAACAGCATCGAGAACGCCAAGGTCCATGAGACGACCCTGGCCTCGACCGGCGCGGGCTCGCCCGGCGAGGGCTATCCCAAGCTGCTGAACGGCATCATCGGCACCAAGTTCAAGCTGGTCGGCCCCTATCCCGGCTCCACCGACGGCCTCCTCGCCATGGAGCGCGGCGAGACCGATGGCGCCTTCACTTCCTGGAACACACTGAAGACGACCAAGCGCGACTGGCTGGAGCAGAAGAAGGTCACCATGCTCGTACAGTATGCGCTCGAGCGCCTGCCCGACATGAAGGACGTGCCCACCATGGTCGAACTGGCCAAGACGCCGGAAGACCGCGAGCTCTTCGCCTTCTATGTGAGCGGCGGCGAAGTCGGCCGCGCCTTCCTAGCGCCCCCCGGCGTGCCCGCCGATCGCGTCGCCATACTGCGCAAGGCCTTCGACGAGACGATGAAGGATCCCGAACTGCTCGCCGAGATCGAAAAGGCGAAGCTCGACTTCGTGCCAGGCACGGGCGAGCAATTGCAGAAGATCATCGCCCAGACCGCCGCCGTGCGGCCCGAGGTGATACAGCGCATGCAGTCGATCCTACAGAAGTAAAAATTTTTGGGGCGCGGCCAACAGGTCGCGCTCCGCTTGCCCGGGGCGGGAGGCTACATTAGCCTGCGCATCCTAATGCTGGAGCGCCAGATGACCGCTGAAGTGTATCAATTCCCCTGCCTCACCGACAATTTTGGCGTCCTCGTCCATGATCCGGCCACCGGCGCCACCGCCGCGATCGACGTGCCCGAGGCGGCGCCCGTCCTGAAAGCGCTTGAAGAGCGCGGCTGGACCCTCACCGACATTCTCGTCACCCATCGCCACGGCGACCATGTGCAGGGCATTCCGGAGGTGAAGCAGCGCTTCCCCAAGGCTCGCGTCATCGCGCCTGCGGGCGAGGCTGATCGGGTGCCGCTCGTCGACGCCACCGTGAAGGAAGGCGACATCGCGCGGGTCGGTTCGCTGCAAGCGCGGGTCATCGAGACCCCCGGCCACACGATCGGCCATATCGTCTACTTCTTCGAGGCGGACAAACTGCTCTTCGCTGGCGACACCCTGTTTTCCATCGGCTGCGGCCGGGTCAACGAGGCGCCCATGGCGGTCATGTGGGATTCCCTGCTAAAGATCGCGGCCCTTCCCGAGGACACCGCCGTCTACTGCGGCCACGAATATACGCTCGCCAACGCCAAATTCGCGCTCACCATCGAGCCCGGCAACGCCCGGCTGATCGCACACGCGAAACAAGTCGAGGACCTGCGCGCAAACGGCGCCGCGAGCTTGCCGACCACGCTTGGCCTCGAACTCGCGATCAACCCCTTCCTGCGCGCAGAGCGCCCGGAGGTTCAGGCGCAACTCGGCATGATCGGCGCCAATCCGGCGGATGTCTTCGCCGAGATCCGTGAACGCAAGAATAGGTTCTGAGCCATGGCCGGTTCCTATCTCCACGATGGCCTTAGCGCTGACGAAGTCGTGCGCCTGCTTGGCCTGACGCCGCATCCCGAAGGCGGCTTCTACCGCGAAACCTTCCGCGATCCGCGCACGGACGCGCAGGGACGCTCCGTCTCCTCGCTGATCTATTTTCTGCTGGGGGTCGGGGATGTCTCCGCATGGCATAGGGTGGATGCGGCGGAGGCATGGCACTGGCACGCGGGCGCGCCGCTGTCGCTCACCGTCTGCGAAAACGGCCACGACTGCCAGTCGGTGCATCTGGGCTCTGATCTGAAGGCCGGACAGCGCCCGCAATTCGTGGTCCCGGCGCACTGGTGGCAGACGTCGACCAGTCTGGGCGCATGGACGCTGGTGGGCTGCACCGTCGCTCCAGCCTTCGATTTCGCCCATTTCGAAATGGCCCCGCCGGACTGGCGGCCCCAGCCGCGCGGCGTGAGCTAAATAAAAGCCCCGCGGCGCGAGCTGACCCTCAGCCCTTGCGGCTGAGGGTCTCGATCTGGCGCTGCATTTCAGAGATCTGGCGACGCATTTCGTCGAAATCAGGCGTGGCGCCTGCGGCCTTGGGCGCAGCGCCTGCTGAAGGTGACGGCTCGGCTTCGCTTGTCTGGGCGGGCGGGGTGAAAGGGGCGAACATGCTGATGGCCTGATTGAACATAGCCATGTTCTTGCGGGCCTGCTCCTCCATGGCGCTGAACATCTGCCCGCCCGGGACCTCCTTGCCGCCCATGGCGGTCATGAAGTCGTCACGTATCTTCGTCTGATCGTTGACGAATTTGCCGATGGAGAATTCGAGGAAGCTCGGCACCACCATCTGCATGCTGTCACCATAAAGGCGGATCAACTGCCGCAGAAAGGTGATGGGCATGAGGGATTGCCCCTCCTTGCCTTCCTGCTCGAAAATGATCTGGCCAAGAACAGCGCGCGTGATGTCTTCCCCGGTCTTGGCGTCAAAGACCAGAAAATCTTCCCCTGCCTTCACCATCTTGGCGAGATCCTCCAGGGTCACGTAAGTGCTCGTGCCCGTATTGTAGAGGCGGCGGTTCGCATATTTCTTGATGGTGATGGGTTTCTTTTCACTCGCCATTCGTGAAGCCCTGCCCGATGATGATGCCTCTGCAGAGAAACAGAGCTCCGGCAGATTACTCGTCCTTCCATCATGCGGAAACATATTTGTCACGCAATAAAGCGACATCGC
>CANBVC010000133.1 GCA_947372795.1 Beijerinckiaceae bacterium | reverse complement strand
CTGGTCGATGCGGGCTATCTTCACCACCTCCGCTGTGATGGCGACCGGCGCAATATGCGCGTCAGCCTGACCCAGAAGGGGCGGGAGGCGCATGCCATCGTCGCCGGGCTTTATGAGAAGCATATCGTCACGGTGGAGCGAATCGGCGGGGTCTCCTGCGACGAGTTTTCCGTCCTGAATCAGTCGCTCGCCCGGCTTGAGCGCTTCTGGACCGACCAGATTCGGTATCGCTTGTGACGGTCAGGGCTTACCTAGCGTCGCCCTTTTGCAACAGTGACCTGCGGAAGCGGACGGTCGCGCGTCATTCTGGTTGCGGCGCCACAAAACGGCCTGACTGTTCGTTCCTTTTTAAGGTTACGCATGTTAGGTTAAAGCTTGAATCCGGGATCCGATTCCGGGCTAAAGCGCTGCAAAATCCGCAGGTTCTGGCGTCAGTCGCCGCGAACATGCGAAATCGCCTTTAGCGGCTGTGCGATTGGAGCGGTCAGTGAAAAAGACGAATTACTCCCTTTCTCGGCGCCTTTTCGCGCAGGGGCTTTCGACGACGAGCCTATCCGCCCTGATCGTAGGGTTGCACGGGCGCGCGGCTATGGCCGCTCCTGCTGATGGCTTCGCGGCGCAGGCTGAATGGGAGCAGAAATACGACGCCGATGCTGCGCTTCAGGTCAAGCGCACCGTGACCCCGTTGCTGTCTCAGCAGACCGTGGCGATGACCGATGCCGCCATCCAGCAATATCGCGAGCTGCTGGCGCGTGGCGGCTGGCAGGGCGTGCCTGCGGGCCAGACGCTCAAGCTCGGCTCCAATGGAGCCATGGTCGTCGCGCTGCGCAAGCGCCTCATGGTGACGGGCGACCTCGACGAGGCGGTCGGCCTCTCGCCTGTTTTCGATTCTTATGTGCAGGCCGCCGTGCGCCGCTTCCAGGCCCGCCATGGCATCAACTCCACCGGCGTCGTCGCCCAGCAGACCTTCCAGGCGCTCAACGTGCCTGCGCAGGATCGGCTGCGCCAGCTTGAGCTCAATCTGGTGCGTCTGCGTAGCTTCGCCTCCAATCTTGGCTCGCGCTTCATCACCATGAACATTCCGGCCGCCGCTGTGGAGACGGTCGAAAATGCTCAGGTCTTCAGCCATCACGCTGCGGGCGTGGGCAAGATCGACCGCCAGTCGCCGGTCATGCAGGCCAAGGTCGTCGAGATCAACTTCAACCCCTTCTGGACCGTTCCGGTGTCGATCATCCGCAAGGATCTGATCCCCAAGATGCAGGCGGACCCGAACTATCTCTCGGATAACAAGATCCGCGTGATCGACAAGTCCGGCGCCGAAGTGCCTCCGACGGCCGTTAACTGGAACTCCATGGATGCGGTGAACTATCGCTTCCGTCAGGATCCCGGCGCGGACGTTAATTCGCTCGGCGTGGTGCGGGTGAATATCCCTAATCCCCACGGCGTCTACATGCACGACACCCCGGCCAAGGGCGTGTTTGGCGACGATTATCGCTTCGTGTCATCGGGCTGCGTGCGCGTTCAGAACATCCGCGATTATGTCGCCTGGATCCTGAAGGACACCCCCGGCTGGGATCGCGACCATATCGACGAAGCCATCCGCTCCGGCGCCCGCATCGACGCGCGCCCGGTAGCTGCCGTGCCGGTTCACTGGGTCTATGTGACCGCATGGGCCAACGACGGCATCGTGCAGTTCCGCGAGGACATCTATCAGCGCGACGGCTTCAGCTCGAGCGTGGCCTCCCTGCAACCGGTTCTTCAGCCCGTAGAGACGCCGAATCGCGACCCGCGCGCGGGCGTCGTTCAGAGCGGCTTGCTAGACCCGATGGGCGACGACTGATCCGCAAAGGCGCACCGATTCCAAAGGCCCGGCCGCAAGCCGGGCCTTTTTCATATGCGACAGTCGCGCGCGGGGGCGATGCGCCGCCTTCCACCATGGCTTGCGTCATGCTAATGGCGGGGGGTTCAGGGACGAGTCAACTACATCTTGTGATGTCTTGGGCCAGTCCATTCTTCGCCAGCGCCTCACGCGCCGCCTGTTCGGCGGACGAACCCATCGGGGTTGAAATGACATCCAACAGTTTCTTCGCCGCCTCGCTCGCCCAGTCCGATCCTGAAATCGCCCGCTCCATCGAGCTTGAGCTTGGTCGCCAGCGCGACGAGATCGAACTGATCGCCTCCGAAAACATCGTCTCGCGCGCCGTGCTCGAAGCACAGGGCTCGGTGATGACCAATAAATACGCGGAGGGCTATCCTGGCCGTCGCTATTACGGCGGCTGCCAGTTCGTCGACATCGCTGAAAAGCTTGCGATCGAGCGCGCCACCCAGCTTTTCGGCTGCAAATTCGCCAATGTGCAGCCCAATTCCGGCAGCCAAGCGAATCAGGCGGTGTTTCTGGCCTGCCTGAAGCCCGGCGACACGTTCATGGGCCTTGATCTGGCCGCAGGCGGCCATCTGACCCATGGTTCGTCGGTCAATATGTCGGGCAAGTGGTTCAAGCCCGTCAGCTATGGCGTCTCCCCCGAGACCCAGCGCATCGATATGGACGAGGTTGAGCGTCTGGCGCATGAGCACAAGCCCAAGCTCATCATCGCGGGCGGCTCGGCCTATGCGCGCCTGTGGGACTTCCCCCGTTTCCGCGAGATTGCGGACGCTGTCGGCGCGGTCTTCCTCGTCGATATGGCGCATTTCTCTGGCCTCGTGGCGGGCGGCGCGCATCCCTCGCCATTCCCCCACGCCCATGTGGTGACGACGACCACCCACAAGACCCTGCGCGGCCCGCGCGGCGGCCTGATCCTCACCGATGACGAGGATATGGCGAAGAAGATCAATTCGGCGATCTTCCCCGGCCTTCAGGGCGGCCCGCTCATGCATGTGATCGCCGCCAAGGCGGTGGCCTTTGGCGAGGCTCTGCGCCCCGAGTTCAAGGCCTATGCCCAGCAGATCGTGGACAACGCGAAGGCGCTCGCTGAGGCCGTCAAGGCCGGCGGCTTCGACATCGTGACCGGTGGCACCGACAATCACCTGATGCTGGTCGATCTTCGCGCAAAGAAGCTCACCGGCAAGGCGGCGGAAGCTGCCCTCGGGCGCGCTCATATCACCTGCAACAAGAACGGCATCCCCTTCGATCCGGAAAAGCCGATGGTGACCTCCGGCATCCGTCTTGGCACGCCTGCGGCCACCTCGCGTGGCTTTGGCGTCGCCGAGTTCCGTGAAGTCGGCGCCCTTGTCGTCGAGACGCTCGACGGGCTGGCGAAGAATGGCGAGGCTGGCAATGGCGAAGTCGAGGTGTCCGTGCGGGCGCGCGTCAGCGCCTTGACGGGGCGTTTTCCGATTTACTGATAAACGCCCCTGCCGGGGAGGAACTGACCCATGCGTTGCCCCTATTGCGGCAGTCTCGAAACCCAGGTGAAGGATTCGCGTCCCACAGAGGACGCATCCTCCATCAGGCGGCGCCGCGTTTGTCCCGATTGCGGCGGGCGTTTCACCACCTTTGAGCGCGTGCAGTTGCGCGAACTCATGGTGCTGAAGAAATCCGGCCGCCGCGTGCCCTTCGACCGCGAGAAGCTGATGCGCTCCATCGACATCGCGCTGCGCAAGCGCAGCGTCGACGCCGAGCGGGTCGAGCGCATGGTCAATGGCGTGGTGCGCCAGCTCGAAAGCCAGGGCGATCCGGAGGTCACGAGCGACCGCATCGGCGAACTCGTCATGGAGGGCCTGCGCCTGCTCGATGGCGTCGCCTATGTGCGCTTCGCATCGGTCTATCGCAACTTCCGCGAGGCGCGTGACTTCGGCGCCATCGTGGACGAGCTTGCGGGAGATGAGAGCGAGCTCGAACTCACGACCAAGCCCAAGCCGAAGCGTGAGACCGCGCCGGGAGGCCCATGAGTTCTCGTTTCGACATCAACAGCGCCCCTGACGAGGCGACCGACGCTGGCTTCATGGCCGCCGCCGTCTCCTATGGCCGTCGCTGGCTGGGCCTGACAGCGCCGAACCCCGCCGTCGGCTGCGTCATCGTCAAAGACGGCGTCATCGTTGCGCGTGGCGCGACCATGCCGGGCGGGCGTCCTCATGCCGAGACAGAGGCTCTGCGTGAGGCTGGCGAGCGCGCCAAGGGCGCCACGCTCTATGTCAGTCTCGAACCCTGCAGCCATTACGGCGTGACGGCCCCCTGCGCCGACGCCATCGTCAACGCAGGGCTCGTGCGCGTCGTCTCGGCCCTCGAAGATCCTGACGTGCGGGTGGCCGGGCGCGGTCACGCAAAGATCGTCGAAGCAGGCATTGGCCTGCGCACTGGCGTGGGCGTGCTTGAAGCGCGGCGCGGCAATCTCGGCCATATCATGCGCATCACCGAAGGCCGCCCCATGGTGACCCTCAAGCTGGCGCAGACGCTTGATGGTTTCGCCGCAGGCGGCGCCCATGACCCACGCCTTATGATCACTGGCGCGCCCGCCAATGGCCGCGTGCAGGTCATGCGCGCCATGCACGATGCGATCATGGTCGGCGTGGGCACGGTGCTTGCGGATGACCCGTTGCTGACAGTGCGCCTGCCGGGCTTGGAGGCCCGCAAGCCCCTGCGCATCGTGCTCGACACACAATTGCGCTTGCCCCTGGGCTCGCGCCTCGCCGCGACCGCGAAGGAGCATCGCACCCTTGTGATCTGCGCCCAGGATGCGCCCGTATCCGCTCAGTCGGCGCTTGAAGGTTTGGGCGTCGAAGTCTTGCGCGTGGCGCGTTCACCTGCTGGGCACCTCGATTTGCACGAGGCCCTGCGCGCGCTTGGCAAGCGTGGGATCACGCGGGTTTTGAGCGAAGGCGGGCCGATGGTCGCGAGCGAGCTTATTCTGCGCGGCCTCGCCGATGAAGTGGCGCTTTTCACCGCGCCCAAGCCCTTCGGCGGGCAGGGCGTGCCTGCGTTGAGCCAAGAGGCGCGGCGCGCGCTCGACATCGAGGCGAACTTCCGCCTCATCGAACAAGGCCACGCGGGCCCTGACCGCTTCGCCCATCTGGAAAGGGTGTTTTAATGTTCACCGGTCTTGTCTCCGACGTCGGTCGCGTTCTGTCCATCGAGGATCGCGGCGAACTCAAGCGCATTCGCATCGAGACCGGTTATGACCCCGCCACGATCGCCATGGGCGCCTCCATCGCCTGTTCCGGCCCCTGCCTGACGGCTGTGGCTTTCGGCACGACCGATGGCCGCCATTGGTTCGAAGTCGACGCCGCCGCCGAGACTTTGGCGCGCACGACGGTCGGGCGCTGGAAGGTCGGAACCCGCATCAATACGGAACGCTCGCTCACGCTCGGCGCGGAGTTGGGCGGCCATATCGTGACCGGCCACGTGGACGGCCTTGGCCATATCGTCACCCGCAGGGATTTCGACGGCATGGCCCATTTCGACATCCGCGCGCCGCACGACCTGGCGAAATTCATCGCCGAAAAAGGCTCCATCTGCCTCGATGGAACGTCGCTGACGGTGAATGGCGTCGAAGGCGACGTCTTCACGATCTTGCTCATCCCCCATACGCTCGCCGTGACGACATGGGGCGAGCGCAAGGCGGGCGAAGACCTCAACCTCGAAGTCGACCTGATGGCGCGCTATGCGGCGCGGTTGTTGGAGGCGAAGGGGTAGGGGGCTTACTGGGCAGGGTCTATCGCTGCCTTGAAGGTGGCGATCTCGGCTGCAAGGCCCAGTGTCAGCGCCTTCGCGGCGTCGATTGTCGCTGACGTCTCCTGCACTTCGAAACTGTCATAGTTATGCGTCGCGCGGTGGCGAAACTTGCGGGTTTCGTTCGCGGCTTTGGCGATTGCGGCTCCAAGAATCGGCGGGCGCCTGCCGGGTAGCGTCGCTCCCACTCGTCTAATGAGGTCTGAATGCCAGCCCTCGCCTACGGGCTTTTCTTCTCCAAGGATTTCAAGAATCCGCACCAGTCCCGCCTCTAGCGAGGTATGGGCCGATTGCAGCGCATGCATCAGCGCCATTTCGGCCTGATAGCCGTTAATGCCGGGATCGTCGAAGCCGCCCTTGTCGTAAAGCTCTACCGACTTCTTGAAATGACGGATGGCGGCCGCGATGTCCGCATCGACTTCGAACCAGCGGGCGTCGCTCATGGGATCGCCTGCGCTTGCGGTGTGATTCTGGCGAGGAACGCCTCCTTGCACCATGCCTTTGGCTGCACATCCACCTTGAGTTTCAGGCGGGCGCAGGCCTCCTCTACATAATCAACCGCGGCTGCGGTCTGGGGCGGGGGGAAATCGACCAGCAAATCCACATCGCTGTCATAATGCAGGCGACCAGTCACCGCTGACCCATAAATCAGAAATCTGCCGCCATGGGCGCGGCCATAAGCGACCAGCTCCTCGCGCAGACAAGCCACGCCAGCGCGGATTTCCTCCACGCGCGCCTGCTTTCTTTGCGCCAGCGTCAGCACCGAACCCATGTTGGCCATCGCCTGATTGCTCATTCACCGATTTCTTGCCCCATTGCCGGTAATGTCAACCCGGTTTGTCCAAATGCTAACGGCCTCTCCCCACAAGGGGGAGGGGAGCCGCCCACGTTGCTTTTAGATTTTTAAGACGGCGCGGTGTCGATCCACGGCCCGCCAAGCTTGCGCCCTCAAGCGCAGGTGTCTATTCAAGAGCCATCGCCGAGGAATTTTGATTATGGCCGAACCGCGCCGCACACTGCCGACCTATTCCGCCCCCGGGGCGCGCTTCCTGATCGTGGAGGCGCGTTATTATGATGATATCGGCGCCATGCTTCACGCTGGCGCGGCTCGGGCGATTGAAGCCGCTGGCGCCACCCATGAGACCATTGGGGTGCCCGGGGCGCTTGAAATCCCCGCCGCCATCAAGATCGCGCTGGAGAGCGGCGCCTATGCGGGCGCTGTAGCGCTTGGCTGCGTCATCCGCGGCGAGACCTATCATTTCGAAATCGTCGCTGGCGAAAGCTCGCGCGCCATCATGGATCTGACGGTGCATGAGCAGTTCGCTATCGGAAACGGCATCCTCACCGTCGAGGATGAGGAACAGGCCATTGTCCGCGCCGATCCCGCGCAGGGCGACAAGGGTGGCGACGCGGCAAGGGCCGCGCTCGCGCTCCATGGCCTCAAGCACACATACAAGGCGCATTGAATGTCACGTGAACACCGCGCCAATGCTCGCCTCGCGGCTGTGCAGGCGCTCTATCAGATGGAAGTCGCCAGCAAGGGGCTGAACGAAATCCTCGCTGAATTCGAGACCTTCTGGATTGGCCAGGAGGTCGATGGCGAGCAGTACAAGCCCGCCGAGATCGCCTTCTTCCGCGACGTGCTGAACGGTGTGCTCGCCGACCAGCGCGATCTCGATCAGATTATCGACACCACCCTGCAGGACGGTTGGCCGCTGCGCCGGGTCGAGGCCGTCATGCGCGCGGTGCTGCGCGCTGGCTCCTATGAGCTGAAAAAGCGCAAGGACGTTCCTGCGCGCGTCGTCATCACCGAATATGTGGACGTCGCCGCCGCCTTCCTCGCCCGCGACGAAGTGGGCATGACCAACGCCGTGCTCGACGCGCTCGCCCGCAAGCTGCGCGCCAGCGATTTCGAGGACTGAAGCGGAGCGTCATGGGCGCCATCAGCGAAGACGATCTCATCGCCCGTTTCTTCGCCCCCATCGCAGGGCCGGGCGCGCTTGGTCTAAAGGATGACGCCGCCTGCCTGACGCCTCCGCCGGGATGCGATCTCATCGCGACCAAGGATGCGCTGGTCGCAGGGGTGCATTTCTTCGCCGATGATCCGCCCGAAGCCATCGCGCGCAAGGCTTTGCGGGTGAATGTGTCGGACCTCGCGGCCAAGGGCGCGGACCCGCTTGGCTTCCTGCTGGCGCTGGCCCTGCCGGTCGGCGTCGAGGCGGACTGGATCGAACGTTTCGCGAAAGGTCTTGGCGAGGACGCCGCACGCTGGGGTATTCCGTTGCTGGGCGGTGATACGGTCAAGACGCCGGGTCCCGCCATGGTCAGCGTCACGGCGTTGGGCACGGCGCCCACAGGCCGCATGGTCCCCCGCACAGGTGTCATGGCAGGGGATATGATCTTCGTGTCAGGAACCATAGGCGACGCAGCCCTCGGCCTTCAGGCGCGGCTCGTGCCCCAGCGTTTCTCAGGACTGCCGCAGGAGGCGCGAGAGCATCTGCTGGCGCGCTATCTTGAACCCCAGCCACGCCTCGCCCTAGCTCCACTTCTGCGCGCCCATGCGAGTGCAGGCATGGATGTTTCCGATGGGCTCGTGGGCGATTTGACGAAGATGCTTGGGGCTTCCGGCGTTACCGCAAATATTCGCTTGGGCGATGCGCCGCTGTCCGATGCTGCGCGGCAAGCTGTAGCCATGGACGTAGCGCTTTTCGAGACCGCCATGACTGGTGGCGATGATTATGAGCTGCTGGTCGCCGTCGCCCCGCAAAAAGCCGCA
>CANBVC010000132.1 GCA_947372795.1 Beijerinckiaceae bacterium | reverse complement strand
AGCGTCTCGCGGTCATAGCGTTTGCCCTTGCAGACATCGCAGGTGACGTAGACGTCCGGCAGGAAGTGCATCTCGATCTTGATGACACCGTCGCCCTGGCAGGCCTCGCAGCGCCCGCCCTTCACATTGAAGGAGAAGCGCCCCGGCGCGTAGCCGCGCGCTTTGGCTTCGGGCAGCTGGGCGAACCATTCGCGAATGGGGGTGAAGGCTCCCGTATAGGTCGCCGGGTTCGAGCGCGGCGTGCGCCCGATAGGCGACTGGTCGATGTCGATCACCTTGTCGAGGTGTTCGAGCCCTTCGATCCGGTCATGGGGCGAGGGGTGCTCCATCGCTCCGTTGAGTCGGCGCGCCACGCCCTTGAAGAGCGTGTCGATGATCAGAGTCGACTTGCCGCCACCCGAAACGCCGGTGACGCAGGTGAAGGTGCCCAGCGGAATTTCCGCCGTGACGTTCTTCAGATTATTGCCGCGCGCGCCCACGACCTTCAGCACGCGCCCCGGCTGCCCCTTGCGCCGCGTCGTTGGGATGGGGACGGATTTGCGGCCGGTGAGGTAATCCCCGGTGAGGGATTTGGGATCGGCCATGATTTCGGCCGGGGTTCCCTTCGACACGATATGGCCGCCATGGATGCCGGCGCCCGGGCCAACGTCCACCACATAATCGGCGGTGAGGATGGCGTCCTCATCATGCTCCACAACGATCACGGTGTTGCCGAGGTCGCGCAGGCGCCGCAGCGTCTCAAGCAGACGCTCGTTGTCGCGCTGGTGCAGTCCGATGGAGGGCTCGTCCAGAACGTAGAGCACGCCCGTGAGGCCCGAGCCGATTTGCGAGGCGAGGCGGATTCGCTGGCTCTCGCCGCCCGAAAGGGTGCCGGAAGCGCGCGCCAAGGTGAGGTAATCGAGGCCGACGTCGCGCAGGAAGGTCAGGCGCTCGCGGATTTCCTTGAGAATGCGCGCGGCGATCTCGTTGCGCTTCTTGTCGAGGTGGCCGGGTAGGGCGGTGGCCCATTCCACGGCGTTGGTGACCGAAAGCTCCGAGATTTCGCCAAGATGGCGCCCGTTGATCTTCACCGCCAGCGCCTCGGGCTTCAAGCGGTAGCCCTTGCAGGCGGCGCAGGGCTTGGCCGACATGTAACGCGAGATCTCCTCGCGCGCCCATTCGCTGTCGGTTTCGAGATAGCGGCGCTCCAGATTGCTCACCACGCCTTCGAAAGGCTTGCGCACGTCATAGGCGCGCAACCCGTCGTCATAGGAAAAGCGGATCGCCTCATCGCCTGAGCCGTATAAAATGGCGTCGCGGGTCTTCTTGGGCAGATCGGCCCAGAGGGTGCGCAGGGTGAACTTGTAATGTTTGCCAAGGGATTCGAGCGTCTGGTTGTAGTAGGGCGAGGTGGATTTCGCCCATGGCGCGATGGCGCCCTTGCCCATGATGGCCTGCGGATTGGGGACGACCAACTCGGGATCGATCTTCTGCTCCGACCCAAGGCCGCTGCAGGTCGGGCAGGCGCCGAAGGGGTTGTTGAA
The DNA here is from genome assembly GCA_947372795.1 of Beijerinckiaceae bacterium. Lineage (GTDB taxonomy): Bacteria > Pseudomonadota > Alphaproteobacteria > Rhizobiales > Beijerinckiaceae > Terripilifer. The sequence continues at coordinate 6,962 of CANBVC010000132.1, read as the reverse complement.
TGAGAACAGCCGGGGTTCGATCTCGGGGATGGTGAAGCCGGAAACGGGGCAGGCGAATTTGGAGGAGAAGATGATGCGCTTGGGTTCGCCCTTGGCGTCCTTCTCGTCCGCATATTCCATCACCGCCACGCCATCGGCCAGTTCGAGGGCCGTCTCGAAGGATTCGGCGAGGCGTGCGCCGATATCGCCGCGCACCACGATCCGGTCCACGACCACGTCGATGTCATGCTTGAGTTTCTTGTCGAGGGCGGGCGCGTCTGCGATCTCGTGATAGGTCCCGTCGATCTTCATGCGCTGGAAGCCGCGCTTCATGAAGTCGGCGATCTCCTTGCGATATTCACCCTTGCGGCCCCGTATGACGGGCGCCAGCAGGAAAAGGCGCGTGCGCTCGGGCAAGGCGAGCACCCGGTCCACCATCTGGCTGACGGTCTGGCTTTCAATCGGCAGACCGGTGGCGGGCGAATAGGGCACGCCCACCCGCGCCCAGAGCAGGCGCATATAATCATGGATCTCGGTGACCGTGCCGACCGTTGAGCGCGGGTTCTTGGAGGTTGTCTTCTGTTCAATTGAAATGGCGGGCGACAGGCCGTCGATCTGGTCGACGTCCGGCTTCTGCATCATTTCAAGGAACTGGCGGGCGTAGGCGGAGAGAGACTCCACATAGCGCCGCTGGCCTTCTGCATAGATCGTGTCGAAGGCGAGCGACGATTTGCCGGAGCCCGACAAGCCGGTGAAGACGACCAGCTGATCCCTGGGGATCACAAGGTCGACGTTCTTCAGGTTGTGCTCTCTGGCTCCCCTGACCGTGATCTGCTTCTGGTTGATCTGGGCGGCGCTGAGCACAGCGGTTTTCGACGTTTTAGGGCGCGCGGAGGAGGTCGGCGGCTTCATAGGAACTGGTCCGGAAATGGGAGATTTTCAAAGTTACGTACAGGGTATGCGGTCGGATGGCGAGCGCCCCTCCATTCCCTGACGAATTCCATAGACTTGGCCGCGCCGCCCCTGCTCGCCGGGCGCGTCTTCAACGGCGGACCCTTGCTTGTTAGACTAAAGTTTAACGCACCTTGAGCATAAGCCGCTCGCGCGCCGAATTTTTTGCAGCTAGCGTTATCGCCAATCAGGACTCGTCAAATAAAAGGCTAGCGCCTCATAGCGCTCAGCCCCGGAGAGAGCGCCATGTCAACGTCAGCACCCGCCTTCGAGGCGCCTACAGCAGCCCACAAGCCGTGGTATCGCGTTCTTTATGTTCAGGTGCTCATCGCCATTGTGCTGGGTGCGCTGCTGGGCTGGCTTGATCCGACTTTGGCCAAGAATGATTGGGTCAAGGCCATGGGCGACGGGTTCGTCAGCTTGATCAAAATGGTCATCGCGCCGATCATCTTCTGCACGGTGGTCTCGGGCATCGCGCATATAAACGAAGCCAAGAAGGTTGGCCGGGTGGGCCTGAAGGCGCTCGTCTATTTTGAGATTGTCTCAACCTTCGCACTCGTTCTGGGCCTCATCGTGGCTAACCTGCTGCAGCCCGGCGCCGGTTTCTCCGGCAAGCCAGATGCGGCTGCGGTGGCGGGCTTCGCCAAGCAGGCGGGCGAGATGAAGAGCGTCGATTTCGTTCTGCACATCATCCCCGACAGCGTCGTCGGCGCCTTCGCGCGCGGCGATATCCTGCAGGTCTTGCTCTTTTCGATTCTTTTCGGCTTCTCGCTGATGGCGCTCGGTGAGCGTGGTCATACGGTTCGCTCCATGATCGACGATATGGCCCACGCCATGTTTGGCGTCATCGCCATCGTCGTGCGCGCTGCCCCCATCGGCGCTTTTGGCGCCATGGCCTATACGATCGGCCGTTATGGCCCGCAGGCGCTTGGCAATCTCGCCGGCTTGATCGCCACATTCTATCTTACGGCGCTGCTCTTTGTCGTGATCGTGCTGGGCTTAATCGCGCGGATGGCGGGCTTCTCGATCTTCAAGTTCATATCCTACATCAAGGACGAACTGCTGATCGTGCTGGGCACGAGCTCCTCGGAGAGCGCGCTGCCGCAGATGATGGAGAAGCTGGAACGGCTTGGCTGCTCCAAGTCAGTGGTGGGTCTGGTTGTGCCCACGGGCTATTCCTTCAACCTCGATGGCACCAATATCTATATGACGCTGGCGACGCTCTTCATCGCGCAGGCGTTGAATGTGCCGCTGACCTTTGGCGAGCAAATGACGATCCTGCTCGTCGCCATGCTTACCTCCAAGGGCGCCAGCGGCATCACCGGCGCTGGCTTCATAACCCTTGCGGCGACGCTGGCGGCTGTGCGTCCAGAGCTGCTTCCCGGCATGGCCATCGTGCTTGGCATCGACAAGTTCATGAGCGAGTGCCGCGCCCTCACCAACCTCACGGGCAATGGCGTCGCCTGCGTGGTCGTCGCCTGGTGGGAAGGTGAGCTTGATCGTGACAAGCTGGAAAAGGGCCTCAATCGCGTCGTCGATCCGACCGACATCGAGACGGCCGTCACCACGGGCTGATTTTACCGGGACGGGGGCTTGCGCCCCCGTTTTTGTTTTGCTAGGAACAAATACAGAACAAACCTTAGCCTAATACGGCCTGCTTGCTTCCCTGTTGTGGACAATAGTCCCGGAGGAGGCGCTTTGGGGCGGCTGGGCGGTTAGGGTAGCGCCAATGCGTCGGCGAAGGGCCGGCCCCATTTTTTGGAGAGCCTCATGTCAGGCAGCGTCAATAAAGTTATTCTCGTCGGTAATGTGGGTCGCGACCCAGAGGTGCGCCGCACCGGCAATGGCGACCCCATCGTCTCTTTCTCGGTCGCCACCACCGAGAGCTGGCGCGACAAGGCCACTGGCGAGCGCAAGGACCGCACCGAATGGCACAATGTCACCATCTTCAATGAAGCTTTGGGCAAGATCGCCGAGCAATATTGCAAGAAGGGCTCGAAGATCTATCTCGAAGGCCAGCTCCAGACTCGTGAATATACGGACAAGGACGGCAACCAGCGCAAGGCGACGGACGTGGTCGTGCCGCGCTTCCGTGGCGAACTGACCCTGCTCGACAGCCGTGGCCGCGGCGAGGGCGGGGGAGACGATCGTGGTGGCTATAGCGGAGGCTCAGGCGGCGGCGGTGGCGGTGGTGGCTACAGCCGTCCCTCGGGTGGCGGTGGCGGCGGTCGCCCTGCTCAGGTTGGCAGCGGCAGCGCCGGCGGCGGGCGTTCCGAGCCCATCGACGACGACATTCCGTTCTGAGCCTGAATTACCCTCCCCCTTGTGGGGAGGAGCGGCCGAGTCGGCCTTTTTGCGCTGCGGCGGAGTCTTTTGCCTTTGATGGCGGGGATATCGCCGCAGCTATCCACCGCTTGAAACCTAAATATCTGAAAAACAATAATATTATTTGTGAGGCTTCAGTGCGGAAAACTGGCCTTCGCACCGGGAATCGGCTATCAACGAAGTCGATCTTTTAACCCTTCCGGGATTGTTTGGCATTGGCCGATAACGACGACGTTCAACAGCCCTCGGGCTCAGACATTCGCCCCGTCTCCATCACCGACGAGATGAAGCGCAGCTATCTCGATTACGCCATGAGCGTGATCGTGAGCCGCGCGCTTCCTGACGTGCGCGACGGGCTCAAGCCCGTGCATCGGCGCATTCTTTTCTCGATGACCGAGAACGGCCATACGCCCGACAAGTCCTATGTGAAGAGCGCGCGCATCGTCGGCGACGTCATGGGTAAATATCACCCGCATGGCGATTCCGCGATTTATGACGCCTTGGTGCGCATGGCGCAGCCCTTCTCCATGCGTCTGCCTCTCATCGACGGACAGGGCAATTTCGGCTCGGTCGACGGCGATCCGGCGGCGGCCATGCGCTACACCGAATCGCGCCTGGCGCGTCCGGCGCTGGCGCTGGCGCAGGACATCGACTTCGATACGGTCGATTTCCAGGCCAACTACGACGGCAAGGAACACGAGCCCGTCGTTATGCCCGCGCGCTTTCCCAACCTCCTCGTCAATGGCGCAGGCGGCATCGCGGTCGGTATGGCGACCAATATTCCCCCCCACAATCTGGGCGAGGTGATCGACGCTGTTTTCGCGATCATGGACAAGCCCGACATCACGATCGACGAGCTGATCGAGATCGTTCCGGGCCCTGATTTCCCCACCGGCGGCGTTATGCTGGGCAGGGGCGGCGCGCGGCTCGCTTATCAAACCGGCCGTGGCTCGGTTCTGGTGCGCGCCAAGGCGGAGGTGGAGCAGGTCCGCAAGGATCGCGAAGCCCTCATCATCACCGAAATTCCCTATCAGGTGAACAAGAGCACGCTGCTCGAAAAGATCGCTGAACTCGTGCGCGAAAAGCGCGTCGAGGGCATCTCTGAGCTGCGCGACGAGTCCGACCGCGACGGCATGCGCATCGTCATCGAGATCAAGCGCGATGCAGTCGCCGATGTCGTGCTGAACCAGCTCTATCGCTACACCCAGCTGCAAAACTCATTCGGTTGCAACATGATTGCGCTGAATGGCGGGCGTCCGGAGATGCTGACTCTCAAGGACTTTCTGCGCGCCTTCGTCGATTTCCGCGAGGAAGTCGTCACGCGGCGCACGAAGTTCCTGCTCAACAAGGCGCGCGACGGCGCCCATGTGCAGGTCGGCCTCGCCATTGCGGTCGCCAATATCGATGAAGTGATCCGCCTCATCCGCACCTCGCCCGACGCGGCTGCGGCGCGCGAGACCCTCATGGGCCGCGATTGGCCTGCGCACGACATGTCGCCCTTGATCGCGCTCATCGCCGATCCGCGCCATACGCTCAACGAGGACGGCAGCTATCGCCTCAGCGAGCAGCAGGCGCGCGCAATTCTAGACCTGCGCCTGCAGCGCCTCACCGCACTTGGCCGCGACGAGATTGCCGAGGCCCTGAACAAGCTCGCCGTAGAGATCGAGGATTATCTCGATATCCTGCGTTCGCGCATGCGCGTGTTCACCATCATCAAGGACGAGATGACGGCCATCAAGGTCGCTCACGCCACGCCTCGCCGCACGATCATCATCGACAGCGATGCGGATATGGAAGATGAGGACCTCATTCAGCGCGAGGACATGGTCGTGACCGTGTCCCATGCGGGCTATATCAAGCGCGTTCCGCTCTCCACCTATCGCGAGCAGAAGCGCGGCGGCAAGGGTCGCTCGGGCATGTCCACGCGCGAGCAGGATTTCGTGGCGCGCCTCTTCGTGGCGACGACGCATCAGCCGGTTCTGTTCTTCTCGTCACTCGGTCAGGTTTACAAGCTCAAGGTCTGGCGTCTGCCGCAGTCGGGGCCGACGGCGGTTGGCCGCTTCCTTGAAAATATCCTGCCGCTTGAAAAGGGCGAGCGCATCACCACGATCATGCCGTTGCCCGAGGATGAGGCGCAGTGGGAGGCGCTCGACGTGATGTTCGCCACCACTGGCGGCACCGTGCGGCGCAACAAGCTTTCCGATTTCACCTCTGTGAACCGCGCCGGCAAGATCGCCATGCGCCTCGACGAGGGCGAAGGCATCGTCAATGTGCAGATGTGCACGGAGATGGACGACGTTCTGCTCACCACCGCCAAGGGCCAGTGCATTCGCTTCCCCGTAACGGACGTACGCGTCTTCAAGGGTCGCGACAGTATGGGCGTGCGCGGCATTTCGCTGGGCGAGGGCGATAGGCTGATCTCCATGGCCATCCTGCGCCATGTCGACGCCAGCGCCGAGCAGCGCGAAGCCTTCTTGCGCCGTCGCCGCGCCGTTGCTGGTGAGATCGAGGCCGATGTCGGCGTCGTCGAGGACGAGACGGAGGCGCTCGCCACCGGCCCCGCCGCCGAGACGCTCAGTCAGGAGCGTTACGCGGAGCTTGGCGCGCTGGAGCAGATCATCCTCACCGTTTCAGAAAACGGCTTTGGCAAGCGCACCTCATCTTATGAATACCGCATCACCGGACGCGGCGGCAAAGGCATCGTCGCGATGGCGGTCACGCAGCGCAATGGTCCGCTCATCGCGTCCTTCCCCGTCGAGGCGGGCGACGGCATCATGCTCGTGACCAACGGCGGCCAGTTGATCCGCTGCCCGGTCGAGGGCATTCGCGTCGCGGGACGTGGCACGCAGGGCGTCATCGTCTTCCGTACGGACGCGGATGAGCGGGTCGTCTCCGTCGAGCGCCTGGGAGAGGAAGAGTCGAACGGCGACGCCTCCGAAGCCAGCGACGTCGCGGAGAGCTGAGGACTTTACGGAGACTGCTGCATGGCTGAGGTGGTGGCGCTCTATACGGGGACCTTCGATCCCCTCACCAATGGCCATGCGGACGTCATCCGCCAGGGCGCAAGGCTTTGCAGCCGGTTGATCGTCGCCATCGGGGTTCATCCGGGCAAGGCGCCGGTCTTCGACGCCGAGCGTCGCGCCGATCTCATCCGGCAAAGCGTCGCCCCGCTTTTTGTTGGTACGGGCTGCGCGCTGGAGGTCGTCACCTTCGATGGCCTCGCTGTTGAGGCGGCCCGCCACCATGGCGCCACGCTGCTGCTGCGCGGCCTGCGCGATGGCACGGATTTCGACTATGAAATGCAGATGGCCGGGATGAACGGCGCCATGGCGCCTGATATCACCACTGTCTTTTTGCCCTCATCCCCCGGCCTTCGCCATATTACCGGCACGCTGGTGCGCCAGATCGCGGCCATGGGCGGGGATGTCTCGTCCTTCACGCCGCCGCCAGTGGCGCAGGCGCTGACTGAGCGCTTCGCGCGCAAGTGACTCAACTGTTCTGAAAGAGGATCCCCATGACCATCGATCGCCGCAGCCTTCTCGCCGCTATTCCCGCCGTGGCCCTCGCGGGACAAGCTTTTGCTCAGGCGTCGGACCCTTCGAACACGCTCTTCATCGACCTCAAGGATGGGCGCGTGACGATCCGCCTTCGCCCCGATCTCGCCCCCAAGCATGTGGAGCAGATCAAGGCGCTCGTTGCGCGTAAAT
>CANBVC010000131.1 GCA_947372795.1 Beijerinckiaceae bacterium | reverse complement strand
TCGGGCAAGATGACAGCGAAGGGCTCGTCGCCCACGATGTCCCTGGCGCACCAGACCGCATGGCCAAGGCCCAGCGGCGCCTGCTGGCGGGTGAAGCTTGTGGCGCCCGCGATGGGCGTGTCCGCCAGCAGCGCTTCCAGCTCCTTCGTCTTGCCGCGCTTGGCCAGCGTGTCCTCAAGCTCATAGGCGAGGTCGAAATGATCCTCGATCACCGCCTTGTTGCGGCCGGTCACGAAGATAAAATGCTCGATTCCAGCCTCACGGGCTTCCTCCACGCAGTGCTGAAGCACCGGGCGATCCACCACGGTCAGCATCTCCTTGGGAACCACCTTTGTGGCGGGCAACACGCGGGTGCCAAGGCCAGCGACGGGAAAGACGGCTTTACGGATGCGTTTCGTCATCATCGGTCCAGATCATGGATGCCACAGGGGCTGGAAGCTTAGACTTGCCGGGAAATTCGTAAAAAAACTGGCTTCATTCCGGCGAGATTATGATTTTTGGTCAATCTACCTCTTATTACAGGTTTTCCCGATAGGCTGGTATTGACGCATATTGGGACAATGACATTCGCTTACGTGAGGTTCGCATGACGGTTCTGGTGACTGGCGGCGCCGGCTATATCGGCAGCCATATGGTTCTCGAATTGCTCGACGCCGGCGAGCGGGTCGTGGTGCTGGACGATCTGTCGACCGGCTTTCGCTGGGCGGTTCCGCCTGAGGCGCCGCTGATCGTGGGCGATTTTGGCGATTCCGCCCTCGTTGGCGAGTTGCTTAGACGCTATGAGGTCGACGCCATCATCCATTTCGCCGCCAAGATCGTGGTGCCCGAGTCGGTCGCTGATCCGCTGCTTTACTATGAAAACAACACCGCTAAGGCGCGCTCCCTGCTGGCGCAGGCGGTCAAGGCGGGCGTGCCCCATTTCATCTTTTCCTCGACCGCGGCGGTCTATGGCGAGCCTAAGGCCTCGCCGGTGACCGAGGACGCGCTGACGGCGCCCATCAATCCCTATGGCCGCTCCAAGCTCATGGTGGAATGGATGCTGGCCGACGTCGCCGCCGCCCATCCACTCACCTTTACGGCCCTGCGCTATTTCAACGTGGCTGGCGCCGATCCCAAGGGCCGCTCCGGCCAGAGCACGCCCAACGCCACCCATCTCATCAAGGTCGCCGTGCAGGCGGCGCTGGGAAAGCGAAAAGGCATGGATGTTTTCGGCACGGATTACCCCACCCCTGATGGGTCCTGCCTGCGTGACTACATTCACGTGAGTGATCTCGTGCGCGCCCATATGGACGCGCTGCGCCGCCTGCGGGCGGGGGGTGCTCCGATCACCTGCAATGTTGGCTATGGGCGGGGCTATTCGGTGCTGGAGGTCATCGACACGGTCAAGCGCGTGTCAGGCGTCGATTTTGAGGTGCGCCTTGCGGGCCGCCGTGCTGGCGATCCCGCCAGCATCGTCGCTGCAAACGACCGCATCCGCCGCGAGCTGGGCTGGGAGCCCCGCCACGATGACCTTGAGGCCATCGTGCGCCAGGCGCTCGACTGGGAGCGTGGGTTGGAGGCGCGGCTGGCGGGCTGATCACACCCAGCCAGACAGCTCCCGCTTCACGACGGCCTCGATCACGTCCATCCCTTCGGGGCTGGCGTTGAGGCAGTCGATGCGGGCGAATTTTTCGCCGCCGTTGTCCAGGAAGATGTCCCGGTTCTCGATGCCGATTTCCTCGATGGTTTCGAGGCAGTCTGCGCTGAAGCCGGGCGTCACGATGACGAGGCGCTTGACGCCCTTTTGCGCCAGTCCCTTCACCGTTTCGTCCGTATAGGGCGGCAGCCATTTGGCGGGCCCGAAGCGGGACTGGAAGGTGAGGACGAGCTTGTCCTTTGACCAGCCCAGCGCCTCGCGCAGCAGCCGCGCGGTCTTGGCGCATTGGCAGTGGTAGGGATCGCCCTTCAGCAGATACTCCATGGGCACCCCATGGAAGGAGGCGAGAACGGTTTCGGGCTCGAAATCTAGTTTGGCGAGGCCATCGCGAATGGATTTGGCCAGCGCCTCGATATAGGCGGGTTCGTCATGCCAGGGCGGGGCGACGCGCAGGGTCGGCTGCCAGCGCATCTTCGCCAGCGCCTCGAAGGTCTTGTCGCAGACCGTGGCGCTCGTGGCGGCCGCATATTGCGGATAGAGCGGCACCACCAGCACACGGTCGCAGCCCTGCGCCTGCAGCGCGTCGAAGCGCGAGGCGATGGAGGGATTGCCATAGCGCATGGCCCAATCGACGATCACCTCACTCCCGCCAGCTCCCAGGGCGCCTGCCTCCACGCGTGCGGCGAGCGCCTCGGCCTGCGCGCGGGTGATGGTCTTCAGCGGCCCTTCGTTGCGCTCATTGTTCCAGATGGTGGCGTAATCGCGCCCCTTGCGGCCGGGGCGCGTGGTCAGGATGATGAGGTTCAGCACCGGCCACCAGATCAGCCGCGAGGTCTCGATCACCCGCCGGTCCGAGAGAAATTCCTTCAGATAGCGCCGCACCGACCAGTAATCGGTGGCGTCCGGCGTACCCAGATTGACGAGCAGAACCCCGATCTTGCGCGCCAGCACAGGCGGATGGCCCGCAGGCAGGGGGCCGGTGGCGCGCATCGTATCAGGCGAAAGGGCGAGCATGTGGAGGTCCATAGCGACGAGGAGCTAGATCTTGTACGGTTCGATCTGGATACCGGTTTGCGGCAGGAAATGCGACTGCGCATGACGCCGCGAACTGAGAAGCGAACAGGAATGACCAATGACCACGCTTGACCGTCGCCGCGCCCTCAAGGCAGGCGGCGCAGCCCTCGTCGCGCCCCTTACGGGCTCGCGCCTCGCCCGCGCCGCCGACGCGGTGCGCCTGACCTTCGTGCTGGTCAACGACATCTACAAGATGAATGAGGACGGCGGCCGGGGCGGGCTTCCGCGTCTCGCCGCAGTGGTCAATGCCGAACGTGCCAAGAGCCCCAATGTCATATTCGCCCATGCGGGTGACACGCTGAGCCCCAGCCTGATGTCGGGCTTCGATCAGGGCGCGCATATGGTCGCGCTTTTCAACGAGCTGCCGCCTGATGTCTTCGCGCCCGGCAATCACGAGTTCGATTTCGGGCCAGAGATTTATTTGAAGCGCATGGGCGAGGCGCGCTTTCCCGTGCTCGCTGCCAATCTGCGCGGCGCCGATGGCGCGGTCCTGCCCCATCATGCCGATACGCTCATGATTGAGCGCGGCGGGATCAGGATCGGTCTTATTGGCGCGACGCTTGAGACGACGCCGTTGGTCTCCAATTCAGCGCCGCTTAAATTCGCCGCGACGCTTGAGGCCGTCGCCGCCGCGGCTCGCAAGCTCAAGCAGGAGGGCGCTGACATCACCGTGGCCGTGGTTCATGCGGACAAGGCCACGGGGCAGAAGCTGATGACGGCCCGCGCCGCCGACATCATCTTGTCCGGTCATAACCACAACCTGCACATTGATTACGATGGTCGCGTGTCCCTGACGGAATCCGGTGAGGACGCTGATTACGTCGTCGCGGTGGATGTCGACGTGACTGCAAGGGTCGAGGATGGCGCGCGCAAGATTTCGTGGTGGCCGAACTATCGTGTCTTCGACACCAAGGATGTGACGCCTGATCCCGCCATGCTTCTGCGTGTGCGCGAATATGAGAAGGAACTGAGCCGCGAGCTTGATGTGGAGGTCGCGACCCTTGGTGCGCCGCTCGATAGCGCCAACAAGGCGGTGCGCGGCGGGGAGTCGGCCATCGGCGATCTCGTCGCCGACGCCATGCGCGCGCAGACGGGCGCCGAGATCACGATCATCAATGGCGGCAGCATTCGCGGCAATCGGCAATATGCAGCAGGCCATCGCCTGACGCGGCGCGACATACTTTCGGAACTGCCCTTCGGATCGAAAACCGTTCTGACGCAGGTCACGGGGGCGCAGGTGCGCGCGGCTATCGAGAATGGTCTTTCGCAGATTGGCTCTGGTCGTTTTCCGCAGGTCTCTGGGCTCAGGATCGTCGCTGACGCAAATGCGCCTGCAGGATCGCGGGTCGTCTCCATCGAGGTCAACGGCGCGCCCATGGACCCTGCGAAGACTTATCAACTTGCGACATATGATTTCATGCTGCGTGGGGGCGATGGCTATACGGCTTTGCGCGATCCCGCCGCAACGGAAGATTATGGCGACCGCCTCGTCGCCAATGATGTGATGGCCTATGCGCGCAAGCTTGGCGAAGTCTCGTCTCGCATCGAGGGGCGCATCATTTTCCGTTGAGTGGCCACAGATGGTTCACGGGCCCATGGCCGTGGCCGACATCGAGGCGTGAGGCGCTGCGCAGGGCCTGCGTGAGATAGGCCTTGGCGCGCTCCACCGCGACGGGCAGATCGGCGCACTTGGCGAGTTCAGCGGCGATGGCCGATGAGAGCGTACAGCCGGTGCCATGGGTGCTGGTCGTTGCGATGCGCGGCTGCGTGAATGCCTGGCTGGCCAGCCCCGCAAAGAGCACGTCGCTCGCCTCCGCGCCCTCCATATGCCCGCCCTTGACCAGAACCGCTTGCGCGCCCTGCTCCATAATGGCCTGCGCCATGGCGGAAAGATCAGCAAGATCGCTCGGCTCCGCGCAGCCTGTGAAGCGCATGGCTTCGGGAATGTTGGGCGTGATGATGGTCGCGAGCGGCATGAGGCTGCGGCGCATGGCCTCGATGACATCGGGCGCGCCCAGACTGTCGCCGCTGGTGGCCACCAGCACCGGATCCAGCACAATGTTGCGCGCTCCGTGGCGGGCGAGGCGATCCGCCACAGCCTCCACAATGGCGCCAGTGCCGAGCATACCGATCTTAACGGCGTCGACGCGTATGTCGTTAAAAATGGCGTCGATCTGCCGCGCGACGAAATCAGCGTCTGGCAGATGCACCCCGGTGACGCCGCGCGTGTTCTGGGCGGTGAGGGCGGTGATGACGGCCATGCCGTAGCAACCCAGCGCAGCGAATGTCTTGAGGTCAGCCTGAACGCCCGCTCCGCCCGAAGGGTCGGAGCCTGCGATGGAGAGAACATTGCGGATTTGCGCCATGGCGCCGATTATCACGCAAGCGCGCGTTCGTCGACGATCAGCTTGCCATCGTCGGGCAGGGCGCCCGGGGCCACGATCTCCACGGCGCCCTCAAGGCCAGTCACATCCCTGAGCGATGCGCCAAGTTCGTTGGCGAGACCGGCGGCGCCGCGGGGCGCCTCCGCGCGCAGCAACAGCGCCTCCTTGGCGTTTTCACTGCGCAGCACCAGCCGCAAGCGTTGCACGGCCTTGTGGCGCGCGCCGATGTCGATCACCTGCGAGGGCAGCAGCGTGCGGTCGGCCATGAGCGCAGCTTGATCAGCGCGTCCGAGCCAGCCCTTGATGCGGATATTGGTGCGCCCGCAGGGCGAGACCTCGGGGATGATCCTCGACAGATCGCCCGTGGAATAGCGCAGCATCGGACAATCGAGGTTGAGCCGCGTGACGACGACCTCGCCGATCTCGCCAGTAGCGACGGGCTCATCGGCGCCGGGGCGCACGATCTCGAGAATGACGCCCTCGTTGACGATCATGCCCTCGTTGAGGACGCCATCGGCGTCGTCCGTCTCATAGGCGATGACGCCGAGCATGGACGTGGCGAAGCCCTGGCGCACGCGAACGCCGCGCCCCTCGATGCTGGCGCGCAAATGTTGAGACAGCGGCGCGCCGAAGACGAAGGCCTTCTTGATTGAGGATATGTCGCGCCGCAGTTCAGCGGCCTTCTGCAAGAGAAGATCGAGAAAGGCGGCCTTGCCGCAAAAGGCGTTGGGCTGCAGCGCTTCGATGGCGTCCAGCTGGCGCTCGATCGAAGACGAGCCTGCGGGAATGACGGCGCAGCCCAGAACCTGCGCGCCGCTCTCGACCATATGTCCAGCAGTCGACAGATGGTAGGAGAAGCAATTGAGAATGATGTCGCCGCGCGTAAAGCCCGCCGCGTGCATGGCGCGCGCTGCGCCCCACCAATCCTTTGCATGGCCTTCGAGCACATTGGGAAACAGGCGCCGCAACAAGCCCGGACGCGTCGCGTTCAGGCCGCCAAAAGGGGGCTCCTGCTCGCGCAACAGCGCCATGTCGCGGCCACGCAATACGGGGAACTTCGCCAGTTCATCCTTGCCGCGAAACTCGACGATCTTCGCCATCCGCATGAGACGGCGCAGGCCGGGCGCACGTGGCTTGGCGACAGCGATAATAGCCTTCAAATCCCGATAGAGCGCGAGCTCTCGAGATTTGACGGCTCGCGTCTCCAGGCGATCCATGAAGTCCGGCATTCCAGCTCCCCCCGGAGCAGCTTCCATTTCAGTCAGGGGCTATAAACACGAAAGTCCGAGTCAAAATCAAGCACTTGTCGCTCACGACCTTCGGCTCATCGAAGTGAAAATTTTATTGATACAATCAATAGTCTTGTTACGCGTCGCCTTATCCTGATCGTTTTCCGCCGTTTTACGCAGCCTGCGCAAGCGCCTCCCGCTTTGCAGCAGGAAAGACGCATGATGGCTGTGTTAGCGCAGTGATCTCAGGGCAGGTCGCGTTTCAGGCGGGCAGATCGAGAAGCCCCGCCGCCCCATCTTCAGCGCCGAAAACGAGCTTGCGGCCGTCATCGCTCCAGGCGAGCGCGCTGATGGCGCCGCCCTTTTCGGCGTCGGGACGCCGCACCAGCAATTCCGATCCGTCGGAGAGACGGCACAGCATCACCCAGCCATCATCGTAGCCTGCCGCCAGCACGAGCGCGCGCGGATGGAAGGCGACGCGCGTCACGCGCGCCGAGCGGACGCCGCATTCGCGTGGGCCTTTGCCCATCGGGCCGTCCTTGCTGTCGAAAGGCCAGACGATGCAGGCTTCGGCGCCAGAGGTCGCAAGCCATTTGCCGTCATGCGACCAGGAGAAGGAGCGCGTCTTCGACGGATAGCCCGTCATGCGCATGTCCTTGCGGTCGGCGACGCGCCAGCCGTGCAGGGCGTTTTCCTGCATGGCGGTGACGGCGAATTTGCCATCGGGCGAAATGGTCACATCGAGATGGGAGCCCCGCCAGGCAAGCCCTTCGGGCTCCGCCGCCGTATTGGGAAACCACATGGAGACGCCGTTGTAATGGGCGAGGGCGAGGCGATAGCCCTTGGGCATGAAACAAAGGCCCCTTACGCCGCTTGGCGCAGTGAAGGTCTTCACTTCGCCCTTTGCGTCACGCGCGCTCACGATTTTCGCCACGCTCCAGGCGGTGGCGCCATCTTCGCGCAGGACCAATGCGTCGATCCACTTGCCCTTTTCGTTGGCGAGCTCTTTCACGGCGCCATCGGCGCGCATTTCCATCACGCGGCCATCGTCGCCGCCGGTGACGAGGCGTCCATGCGCACATTGCGCGGTGAGAACCGCGGCCTTCTCATGCAACTTCACGCGCCGCTCGGCGCCGATCTCGGCGATCAGGGCCTCGCCATTGGCGAGCGCGAAGACGGGCGTGCGTCCAAAAAAACCAGCGCAGACGGCCTCGCCATCAAGGGCGATCGGCGTGACGTTTTCAGTAAGTGAGGTTTGCATTGGGGTCATGGCGAATGTCCGTGACGGGACAGGCGGACGAAGTTACGCGTCGCCGTCCTCCTCATCATTAGTTGGAAGGTAATGGGAAACGTTCAGCTCGATCTGCGCATCGGCCAGAACCGTTATGAATTCCAGCGGCCAGGAATAGGAGAAGGACTCCCGCTCCTTGTCGGCGAGCACGCCAAATTCGAGCATATAACGGGCGGCATGATGGGGTTCGCTGAAGGGCGTACGCTCGGGCGCGAGCATGCGTTCCAGCTTTGAGGCGATGCGCAGGCAGGCGTCGCTCACCGAGAGGTCCTTATCTTTCGGCGAGAGATCATAAGTGAATATGCGCGCGCCATCGCGGCCTTCTTCAATGCGCATGGGCTCATTCGGCAGGCGCGGCGCGGGGCCGCTCCAGCCTCGCGCCTCTATGCGCAGAATGATCGCTAGCGCAACGGGCTGCATCAGACCGCGCAGCTCTGCACGCCCTTGCGCAGCTCGTCTTCCTTGAGATTGCGGCCGATGAAAACGATCTTCGACTCGCGGCGCTCGCCGGGCTTCCATTCGCGCTGGGAATCGCCGTCGAGGATCATGTGCACGCCCTGAAATACGAAGCGCTTCGGGTCGTCCTTAAACGAAAGAATGCCCTTCGAACGCAGGATGTTCGGCCCCTCCTGCTGCACCAGATCATTGATCCAGGGCATGAACTTGTTGGGGTCGAGATCGCCGTCGAGGCGGATCGAAACCGACTGCATTTCCTCGTCGTGATAGACCTTCAGGTTCGACGCGCCATGGTCATGCCCGTGATGATGCCCATGATCGTGGCCGTGGTGATGACCGTGGCCATGATCATGATGCGCATGGTCATGATGGGGATCATCGCAATCGGGGCCGCAATCAAGGAATTCCGGCTCGATTTCAAGAATGCGCTCGAGATCGAAGGCGTTGCGGCCCAGCACCGCGTCGAGCGGCACCTGACAGCGCGTCGTCTTGTGCAGCTT
>CANBVC010000130.1 GCA_947372795.1 Beijerinckiaceae bacterium | reverse complement strand
CGACCCTTCTGAGCCGCCGAGAGCGTGAGCTGCTTGAGGACCTCATTCTCCATGAAGGGGAGAATGGCGCCGAGGTTCTCGGTCTCGTTGTGATGGGCGTCGACATCGATGATCAGGATGTCGTCGAAACCGTTGTTCTTGGTCTGCATCGCTGCATGAGCCAGAAGCTTCGTCGTGTTCAGTTCCTCAACCGTAACGCGGCGACCGCGGTCTGAAATCAGGTCCATGAGTCTCTCTCCAATTTATTCGCTTGTCGCTTGTCGCTTGTCGTTGCGGTTGCTCATCAGTCGAACAGATGGTCGCTGCGCTCTTCGATGGCTCCGTTGCGGATCGCCTTCTGCGTGTAGAAGCGCCACAATTTGTCGACGTGGAATTTCCGCATCTCGTGTTTGTCGATCATCTCAAGTTCAGCGTCCGTCAGAGCCTTCGGCTCCCGGCCCGCCTGCAGAACCGTCATCTGGGCGCGGGCGTTCTCGTCGAAATGCACGGCGTCGACGAGGAGGGCGGGAACCGATTCCGCCACGAGCACTGAACCATGCGCGCGCATCAGACAGGCGTTGTGAGGGCCAAGAGCCCTCGCCAGTTTCATGCCCTGTTCGGTCGTCTTGATGTGGCTGGGATCGTCATCCATTGGAATGCCTGAGCGCCAGCGAATGGCGCGCGCGCGCATGGGCTTGAGCTGCACATTGTCCATCATGGTGAACATGATGGCGAGCTCCATATGGCTATGGACGACGGCCTCTACGTCAGGCCGGGATTTGTAAATCTCGATGTGGATCGGGATTTCGACCGGGGGGCGAGCATCCCCCTCGATGACCTGTCCATCAAAGCCCACCATCAAAAGGCTGTCCGCCGTCACATCCGATCTTGGCTGCATGCCCGACTGGATGAAAAAAGCTTCGCGACCGGGAACGCGAACAGAGACATGGCCGGAATAATCGATCAGATCCTCCATGACCATGATCCGCGTCGCCGCAGCGACCTGCGCGCGGAGCTTTTGGTTGGAGTTTGATTGATCGGGCATGGATCTGTTCCGGTGATGCGTTTTCGGGTGGTATTTAGATCGTTTCGCGCGGGAATGTCATCAGTCGATCGCGCTGCCGGAAAACGCCGCCAGCGGGTCTGTTCGCGCTGGCGCTCCATTGACCCTGCGCTGCTCCCGGCCTAAAATTTCTCAAATTGAAGCGCGGGCCATCCAATAACGTCGCGCCAAAGCCGAGCGAGGGAACACATGTTTGACGCGGACGACGTGGAAGTCATCCCATTGGGCGAAGCCTGCGGCGCGGAGATTCGCGGCGTCGATCTCAAGCAAGACCTTTCCGACGCGGTCATCGCCAGGATCCAGCAGGCCTGGAACGAGCACCTCGTGCTTTGCGTGCGGGGTCAGGATCTGACGCAGGAAGACCAGCTTCGTTTCGCCGCGCGCTTTGGTCCTCTTGGCGCGCGCAAACAGGCGCCGCAGCCTCTGCGTGAGCGCGCAGAGGGCGTTTGGCAGCTTGATCCAAAGATCCTGCTCGTCTCCAACATTAAGGTGGATGGCATTCCCGTCGGCGCCTTTGGCGATGGCGACATGTGGTTCCACATCGACTCCGGTTATTCGGAGCGGCCATATAAGTATACGTTCCTCTATGGCGTCGAACTGCCCAATGAGGGCGGCGACACGCTCTTCTCGAATATGTACAAGGCCTATGATGCGCTGCCCGAAGACCTGAAGCGCAAGCTCACGGGCCGCAAGGCGCTGCATATCCATGAGTACAAAAGATCAGAGAAGGTCGATCTTTCAACCGACATCAGCGCGGTGCCTCACTGGTTCCATCCGGTCTTCATCACACACCCCTATACCGGCAAGAAAGCGCTGTTCGTCGATCGCCTCATGACCGCGCGGCTCGAGGGCTTTTCGGATTCCGAAAGCGATGAGATCCTCGCCCAGCTCTACGAGATCGGCGAAAGCAGCCAATTTATTTATGCGCACAAATGGCAGCCCGGCGACCTCATCATGTGGGACAACCTCGCTCTCATTCACGCCCGCGCGGATTTCCCGCGCGACCAGCGCCGCCTCATGCGCCGCTGCACCGTCGAAGGCACGCCTGTTTTTGAAAATCTGGAGCACGCCTGATGTCCAATACGCTTCCAGCCTTTGACTCCTTCATCGCCGACATGCGCACTATCTGGTCGCGGGAGGCGGACACGCTTCGCCGCATGGAGCTTTCGCGCGACCGTCTCGAAGTGCTCGTGCGCGATCCCACCCTGCAGAAACATTCGCAATCCTGGCCCTCGACCGAAGGGCGCAAGAATCTTCTTCTGCATAACGATGAAGAGTTCGGCTTCGTGGTCAATGCGGTGGTGCGTGTGCCCGGCCGCTTCGGCAGCGTGCATGACCATGCTCACGCCTATACGGCCTATGGCGTTTGCTATGGCGAGGAATATCTGGAGCGCTATGAACGGCTCGACGACCAGAGCAAGCCTGGCTACGCCGAGATCAAGAAGACCTCGGTCACGGTAGGCTCAGCCGGCGTCGTCGACCTTGTGCCGCCGTGGGCGATCCACGCGGAGCAGGGCGGTGCGGGTCGCTCCTGCGCGGTGATTATCCGTAGCGAAAGGCTCGTCGGGAAAGTGCTGCAGCACAACTATGATCCCGAGGCGAAGACCGTCGTGCAGCGGTCTGGGCCGGAGCAGATTCCCTTTAGCCTCACGGTCTGAGCGGGGGCGTCAGCCCCCTGCAATCTCCCGCGCCTCCTTAACGAGATCAGGGGGCGCGGCGTATATTTCCTCAACGACCTTCAGCGCCTCGGCGCCCGTTCTCGGCGTCACGGGAAACCGCAGCCGTTCGGCCTCGGCGAGAAATGCGGCGTCGCGCATCGTGGCGTCGAAAGCGGTGCGCAGAATTTGCAGGCGGTCCGCGGGAACCGCCTTCGAGACAATGAAGGGACGTCCGACGTTTCCTGATGCGGTCAGGAGTTCAATCAGGGCGCGAGAATGAGCGTCTGGCGCAAGGTCGCCCATATAAGGAATGTTCACGGGCATGCCGGGCGCCAATGCGCGCTGTGAGCGCATAAGCGCATTGACCTTCCCACCTTCCACCCAATCCGCCGGCATGCTGGCCCAGGCGCCGCAATCGCCATCAAGTTCGCCCCGCTCGATGGCGATGCGCTGCTCGTTGCTGCCGGGATAGCCGACGACCTGCTTCACATTCACGCCGAAGATCTTCTTGAGGATGTTCTGATTGACGAAGGCCGATGTGCCCGGCCCCACATCGCCCATGTGAACGGTGGGTCGCTTGCGCACGTCATCCAGCGTCTTGAGGCCAAGGGCGCCCCATGTGTAGCAAGAGCTGACATCCACGCTGATGCTGCCGATCCAGCCATAGTTACGCAGATCGAGCTTCACGCGTTCGGGAAAGAGTTTTGAATCGGCGACCAGACCGAAGTTGAAAGT
Organism: Beijerinckiaceae bacterium; assembly: GCA_947372795.1. Taxonomy (GTDB): domain Bacteria; phylum Pseudomonadota; class Alphaproteobacteria; order Rhizobiales; family Beijerinckiaceae; genus Terripilifer. The sequence continues at coordinate 5,312 of CANBVC010000130.1, read as the reverse complement.
ATCCATCACCGTGCCGTCTTTCGGCGCGCGGGTATCTAGAAACTGCATGGCCGTGACGCTTGAGGCGCCGGGCATATTGGTTATGACGACGTCAGGGTTGCCGGGAATATATCTGCCGATATGACGCGCCAGCAATCGCGCGTTGAGATCAAATCCGCCGCCGGGTGAAAATCCCACGAGGATTGTCACCGTCTTGCCCTTGTAGAAATCTTCGGCCTGCGCAGCAAAAGATGAAAGACAAGCCAGCCCAAGACTGATGAGCATTAAAAAACGCATGATTGTCCCCTCCCTGCGGCGTTATTTGGTCAGCATGGGCGGCGCTTTCATGCGCCTTTCTCCAAGCCTTCCGTTCCGCTCACTCCATTGTTGGAATCACAAAGCTCGCGCCATCCTTCACCCCGCTCGGCCAGCGCGCCGTCACAGTCTTGGTGCGTGTGTAGAAGCGTATGGCATCGGGACCGTGCTGATTAAGATCGCCAAAGGCGGAGCGTTTCCAGCCGCCGAATGTGTAATAGGCGATCGGCACGGGGATCGGCACATTGACGCCAATCATGCCGACCTGCACGCGCGCCGCAAAGTCGCGCGCGGCATCGCCATCGCGGGTGAAGATAGCGACGCCATTGCCATATTCGTGATCGTTGCAAAGGCGCAGGGCGTCTTCATAGGTTTTCGCGCGCACGACCGATAGAACCGGACCGAAGATCTCTTCCTTATAGATCCGCATGTCTGGCATGACATGATCGAAGAGGCAGCCGCCGAGATAAAAGCCCTTCTCATAGCCCTGCATCCTGAAGTCGCGTCCATCGACCGCCAGCGTCGCGCCTTCCTTCACGCCAAGGTCGACATAGCCGCGCACACGCTCCAGCGCTTGCGCGGTCACCAGCGGGCCGTAGTCGGCGGAGGAATCTGTCGAGGGGCCAATCTTCAGACTTTCGACGCGGGGGATGAGACGACGCATCAGCTCGTCCGCCGTCTTCTCACCGACAGGCACCGCAACCGAAACCGCCATGCAGCGCTCGCCCGCCGAGCCATAGCCGGCGCCGATCAGCGCATCCACGGTCTGGTCCATATCCGCGTCGGGCATGACGACGAGATGGTTCTTCGCGCCGCCGAAACATTGCACGCGCTTGCCCGTGGCGCAGCCGCGCGCATAGACATATTCGGCGATGGCCGTTGAGCCGACGAAGCCGATGGCCTGAATGTCGGGGTCATCGAGCAGGGCGTCGACGGCCTCCTTGTCGCCATTGACGACATTGAGGATGCCCGGCGGCAGGCCTGCCTCAAGAAAGAGCTCGGCCAGCATCAGCGGTACGGAGGGAGCGCGCTCCGAGGGCTTCAGCACGAAGGCGTTGCCGCAAGCGATGGCGGGAGCGAATTTCCACATGGGGATCATGGCGGGAAAGTTGAACGGCGTAATGCCCGCCACCACCCCCAAAGGCTGACGAAGCGAATAGACGTCGATGTTCGGGCCAGCCCCGTCAGTGAATTCGCCCTTCATCAGATGCGGCACGCCGCAGGCGAATTCCACAACTTCGACGCCGCGCTGAATGTCGCCTTTGGCGTCAGGAATCGTCTTGCCGTGCTCGCGGGCTAGAACCTCTGCGAGCTTGTCGTTGTCGCGCTCCAGCAATTGCAGGAATTTCATCAGCACGCGGGCGCGGCGCTGGGGATTGGTGGCGGCCCATGCAGGCTGCGCCGCCTTGGCGTTTTCGACGGCGGCGCGCACCTCGGCTTTAGACGCCAGGGGAACCTGCGAGATCTGCTCCCCCGTCATGGGCTGCCAGCCCTCGGTGAAGCGCCCCGACGTTCCCGCGACATGCCTGCCGCCAATGAAATGGGTGAGTTCCTGCATGGCGTTTCCCTAGGCTGATCGCTTTTGCGCCAGCCTGCCGCATTCCGGGGCGACGGGAAAGCTTTTTCAGAAAGGGTCGCTGCGGGATTTGCGAAAATCCGGGGGCATCGCTGCGCCCGGATCTTGAACGCCAGTCCCTCAGGCGGCCTTGCGGCGGGGGTTGGGGGCGCAGGCGACGATGGTGAATCTGGCGCAGGCGTCGCTGCGATGGGCCTGCGTTCTTTCCTTCCAGGTGGATTCCGCATCTTCATAGGAGGGGAAAGGGCCTTCGACGGCGCGGGTCCCTTCTTCCAACCTGGTGAAACGCGTGTCGGAATAGAGACCGCCGACGACCCAGAATTCCTGCTTGTTCATGTGATGTCTCCCTGTGTTGCTGATGTCATTCGGCTGCGGTCTGGAACTGCGCCGCTTCCGTTGAGCCCTGCATGGCGGTGGTGGATGACTTTCCACCCGATATCGCCATGGCCACGGCGTCGAAATAGCCCGTGCCGACCTCGCGCTGGTGGCGCACGGCGGTGAAGCCTTCGGCCTGCGCGGCGAATTCGCGCTCCTGCAGCTGCGCATAGGCGCCCATGCCCCGCGTTGAATAGGCTTTCGCCAGCTCGAACATCGAAAGGTTCAGCGCATGGAACCCGGCCAGCGTCACGAACTGGAACCGATAGCCCATGTCGGCGATGGCCTCCTGAAAGGCGGCGGCGTCTGAAATGCTCATCTTCGCCAGCCAGTTGAACGAAGGCGAGCAGTTATAGGCGAGCATCCGGCCGGGATGCTGGCGCTGGAACTCCTGCGCAAATTCCCGCGCTTCGCCCAGATCCGGCTCCGACGTCTCCCACCACACAAGATCTGAATAGGCCCCATAGGCGAGCCCGCGGGCGATGGCGTGTTCGACCGAATGGTGATTGCCCTGCTTGAGGCGATAGAAGCCTTCAGGCGTGCGGCTGGCGCGGTCGATGAAGGGGTGGTCGGTCTCATCGATGTCTGAGGTGATGAGGGTCGCCGAATGAGCGTCCGTGCGCGCCATCAAGAGCGTGTCGACCCCGCAGACGTCGGCCGCGAGCCGCGCCGCGTTCAGGGTGCGGATGAAGGCGCGCGTGGGCACCAGAACCTTGCCACCGAGATGGCCGCATTTCTTCTCGGAGGCGAGCTGGTCCTCGAAATGAACCGCCGCCGCGCCCGCCTCGATCATGCTCTTCATCAGTTCGAAGGCGTTGAGCGGCCCGCCGAACCCGGCCTCTGCGTCAGCCACGATGGGGGCGAACCAATAGGTCTGGTCATCGCCCTCAAGCCGCGCGATCTGGTCGGCGCGCATCAGCGCATTGTTGATGCGGCGCACGACGTCGGGCACCGAGGACGCCGGGTAGAGGGATTGGTCGGGATACATCTGGCCTGCATTGTTGGCGTCAGCGGCGACCTGCCAGCCCGAGAGATAAATGGCCTCTAGCCCACCCTTGACCTGCTGCATGGCCTGATTGCCGGTCATGGCGCCGAGCGAGCGCACGAAGGGACGTTCGGCGAGCAATTGGCGCAGCCGCGCGGCGCCCAGGCCCGCCAGCGTATGTTCGATGCGCACGGAGCCGGACAGACGATCCACCTCGGCCTGCGTGTAATCGCGGCGGATTTGAGGATTGTAAGACATTGCATTTACCTCATTGTAAATCTTCCCGAAGGCGTTCTCGGGATAAAAATAGAATGCGCAAATCTCATTTTTGTTGCAATATCGATCAGTAGCTCGAGAGTTTGCATGGAAAATCCGCGTCAGCTTTACAAACTACGTCTTGTAAAGTGTAAATAAATTTACGAACGATCACTAACGGATGGAGCCGGTCATGCGTGCAGTGAAGATCGGTGGCAAGCTGCGCCGCCTGAGACAGGACAGGCGCCTAAATCAGGCGCAGATGGCGGCTGAGCTTGGGATTTCCCCGAGCTATCTCAATCTGCTGGAGTCCAACCAGCGGCCGGTGACGGTCAATGTGCTGCTGCGGCTGGCGGAGCGTTTTCAGGTCGAGCTTGGCTCGCTGGGCGGGGAGGATGACGCGCGCCTTACCGCCGAGCTCATGGAGGCCATGTCCGATCCGCTCTTCGACAGGGCGGAGGTGAAGGGCTCCGATGTGAAAGAGGTGGTCAGCACCCTGCCGGCCATCGGCCGCGCGCTGCTGGCGGCCTATCAGGCCTGCCGGGGCGGCTACCGTCCCCCGTCCGCAGAGGCTTTCGAGGCGGGCGAGGGCCCCGTGATGCTTCCTTCGGAAGAGGTGACGGCCTTTTTGCAGGAAAGGCTCAACTATTTCCCGGGGCTTGAAGAGGCTGCCAGCAATCTCTGGCAGGAGCATCACCTCGGCCTTCACACGCTCAATCAGGATCTTGTTCGGGTTCTGGCGGAACGCTTTGCGGTGGATGTTGAGATCGCGCCAGCCGCCTCCATGCCCGGCCTGCTGCGCAACTTCAATGTCATGACGCGCCGCCTCAGCATCTCTGAAATGTTGCCCGCGCCCAGCCGCACCTTTCAGCTCGCCCATCAGATCGCTTTTCTGGGCTATCGCCGCGAGATCGAAGCCGCCGTCTCGCGCGGCAAATTCACCTTCCCCGAGTCCGACGCGCTGGCGCGTTCCGCCATGGCCAATTATTTCGCGGCCGCTGTCATGCTGCCCTATGAGCGTTTCATCGCCGCCGCCAAGCAGACGCGCTATGACATCACCGTTCTGCAGCACCGTTTCGGCGTCTCTTTCGAGCAGGTCTGCCACCGGCTCACCACCCTGCGTCGCCCGGGCGCCGAGGGCGTGCCCTTTCATCTGATCCGCGTCGACATCGCGGGCAATATTTCGAAACGCTTTTCAGCCTCTGGCATCCACATCGCCCGGTTTGGCGCCGCCTGTCCGCGATGGAACGTCTATGACGCCTTCACCACGCCAGGCATGTTGCGTGTTCAGGTCTCGCGCATGCCCGATGGCGGGAGCTATTTCTGCATCGCGCGCACCATCGAGGCGCCCGCGCGGGCGGCCTCGCGCGGCGGCCTGCCAAGCCGCATGGGACAGTTGGCGGTGGGGCTCGGTTGCGCTCTGCCCTTCGCCCGCGAGCTCGTCTATGCCGATGGCCTCAGCCTTGACGATCCGCAGATCGTCACTCCCATAGGCGTCACCTGCCGCACCTGTCCGCGCACGGATTGCTCCGACCGCGCTCTGCCTTCGCTGTCGCAAAAGCTGGAAATCGACGAAAACCGACGAGGCCTCTCGACCTATGCCGTGACGGACTGATGGGTTTCCTGTGACGGACGGATCTGAGCGATTGCAGGGGCGCGCGCAGTCTCTATATTCGCGGCCATCAATGGAGTCTCCCCGATGACCTCTAAACTCGATCAGCTCAAGACCATGACCACCGTGGTCGCCGACACCGGGGACATGGAGGCGATCGGCGCTTTCAAGCCGACCGATTGCACCACCAATCCGACGCTCATCCTCAAGGCCGC
>CANBVC010000129.1 GCA_947372795.1 Beijerinckiaceae bacterium | reverse complement strand
CTTGATCATATCGGTTCTCAAGACCTGCTGCTCTTCTCGACCGATTATCCCCACGCCCATTTCGAGGGCGAGGAGGCGCTGCCCGACGGCCTGTCCGACGCGCTTATCCGCAAGATCACGCGAGACAATCCGCTCGCCTCATATCCAAGGCTCAGCGGCGGCGCAGCCACACATCAACCCGAAAAGGCGGAGCAAAGGTCATGAATGTTCCTCTCCCCTCGGTCACCGGCGCACAGAAGATCGGCATCGTCGATTGCGACATCCACCCCGTGCAACGCTTGGCGGCTGATCTCTACCCCTATATGAGCCAGCGCTGGCGCGAACATAGCGAGATGTTCGGCCCCCATATCCGGCAAGGCCTGACGGGCATGCAGGTTTATCCGCGCATGATGGCGGCGGGCCAACGCGCGGATTCCTATCCGCCCGGCGGCGGCCCGCCCGGTTCAGACCTCGATATGATGCGCCGTCAGCATCTCGATGGCGCCGGCGTCGAATGGGGCATGCTCGTCGCCCTCAGCAAAGGCGGCATGGAGGAGCGTAATCCCGATTTTGCCCCCGTGCTCTCCCATGCGGTCAACGAGTGGCAGCGCCATGATTGGGTGGCAAAGGAGCCGCGCCTGCTGGCGGGCGTCGTCGTGCCGCAGGAGGATGCGGATTTCTGCGTGAAGGAGATCCACCTGCGGGCGCAAGACCCAGCCTTCAAACAAATCATCATCTCGCCTCGCTCGGCAGAACCGCTGGGGCGGAGGCGCTATTGGCCGATCTATGCGGCGGCGCAAGAATGCGGCCTGCCGCTCGGACTCCATCCTGCAGCCTTCAGCGGCGGCGCGCCATCGACCAGCTCGGGCTGGCCAACCTATTACATGCAGGAGCACTACGCCTTCTGCACGGGCATGCAGGGCAATATCGTCAGCATGATCTTTGAGGGCGTCTTCGAACAGTTCCCTAACCTGAAGATCGCGCTCATCGAATCCGGCTTTACCTGGATGCCCGCCATGTGCTGGCGCATGGACGCCGCCTTCGAGCGCATGCGCAAGGAGGTTCCCCACCTCAAGCGCCGCCCCTCCGAATATATCCGCGACCATTTCTGGTTCGCGACCCAGCCGATGGAGGAGCCTGAAAATCCGGCGCACCTTCCCGAAATCATCGAATGGATCGGCTGGGATAAGCTGCTTTTCTCCACGGACTATCCCCACTGGGATTATGACGATCCGCGTCACTGCATCCGCTTCCGCATGAGCGAAGCCCAGCGCGCCATGCTCTTCAGGGACAATGCTCGCGCATTGTATGGCCTGCCGTGACCCGCCAATTGACGAGGCATGTGATCGGCAGCGCAGCTGACCTTCCGCCGGGAAGCCGTAAACTGGTGAAGGTGGCGGGACGCGAGATCGGCGTCTTCAACGTGCATGGCGCCTTTTATGCGCTGGCCAACATTTGCCCCCATGGCGGCGGCTCGCTCTGCGAGGGCTTCGTTACGGGCCTCTCGGTCGCCCCGCGCCCGGGCCAGTATGAGCTCATCCGCGAGGGTGAATTCCTGCGCTGCCCGCTGCATGGATGGGAATTCGAGATCGCCACGGGCCAGTCCTATTGCGACCCGAAAAACACGCGCCTACGCACATTCAACGCCTCCGTCGAGCATGGCGCTGAACTGGTGAAGGGGCCCTATGTGGCCGAAAGCTTTGAGGTGAAGGTCGAGGAAGACTATATCGTCCTCGACCTGTGAACCGGCAGCCTACCCGTAAATTTCTTTGGCGAGCTGCAGATAGGAATCAATCCGCGTGAAATCCTCGCCAACGAGCGGCTTCACATCGGCCAGCATGGCGACTTCAGGGGCGAGCTTCGCCTTGAGGTCCGAAATCACGATGCCATGGCCGGTGTCGGCGTAAATCTCCTGCGCCTCGTCGGAAAGATAGAAGTCGCACAGCAGGCGGGCCGCGTTCAGATGGGGCGCGTTGCGCAGAACGGACACCGAATAGGAACCATAGCTGACGCCCTCTTCGGGAATGATCATCTTCACCGGCAGGCCCTTGAGCCGCATATATTCCGACAGGATCAGAGGCACATAGATGGCGAATTCGCCACGCGCGACGCGACGCCCCGCCTCGCCATAATCGCGCGAGAACACAGGCTCCTGCGCCGCAAGCTTCTCGTGATAGGAGCGGCCGAACTTATCCATGGTCATATGGAACATCACCCTGCCGCCGCCCGAGGTGCGCGGGTCATCGAATAGGATCTTGCCCTTCCATTTGGGATCTAGCAGATCCTGCCAGGTCTTGGGCTCATCGGCGGGCTTAACGAGCGCCGTATTGACGAGAAAGCCATAGTTGATGGTGAAGATCGGCGCTTGCATGCTATCGGCCCGACTGGCGAAATCGGGCTTCAACCTCGAGGCGCTGGGCAGACCGCCGTGGGGATCAAGCGTCTTGTCGATCTCGATGGACATGAAGGTATTGCTTGAGGCGGTGTGCAGCACATCGCCAAGAAACCGCCCCGCCGATTGCTCGATGCGGGTGCGTTCGCGCAGTTCAGCGCCGCGCGCGGTCAGATATTCGACCTTGATTCCATAGACCTTCTCAAAGGCCGTTCCGATACGCCCATGGGTCGTGGGGGAAAGGTAGGCCGAATAGACCACCACCTTGCCTTCGCGCTTGGCCGCCTCCACCAGCGCGGGGGCAGGCGCCGCGACAACAGGCGAAGCCCCAAGTCCCGCGATCCCGGCGCCAATAAGCTTGGAAAAGTTTCGTCTGGTGAGCATGCGGTCCCCTCCTTTAGCGAAGGAGGCAGGCGCGCAGGACGAGGTCCGCGCCGCACAGCTCTCCAGCGTTTGTGTTTTGCGAAAAGCTATCGAGGATGATGTCTCATGTCCAGTAAAGGCGAGAAAGCCGTTCACGGCCCTTGATACCGGGGTGATCAAGCCTCAATATGCCGTCAAAATAAATGGGAGGCGCGCATGTTGACTCACTTCAAATCGCTGGCTGCAACCGCGATCCTTGGCGGATTGCTCACAAGCTCGCCCGCAGCCGCCGCCGACTACTATCAGGGCAAGCGCCTTACCGTCCTTATCAACTTCGCAGCCGGCGGGCCGACGGATATCGAGGGGAGGCTATTCGCCCGTCATGTCGCCAAGCATCTTCCCGGATCGAGCGGCGTCATCGTCCAGAACATGGATGGCGGCGGCGGCGCGACTGGTACGAATTTTCTGGGTGAAGTCGCGCCCAAGGATGGCACGATCATCGGCTACCTCACAGGGGCCGCGTGGCGCTATGTCACCATCAAGGAGAAATCGCGCGTTGATTTCCTTTCCTACAACATGATCGCCTATCAGCCCGGCACCACCGTGTATTATGCGCGCTCCGATGTGCAACCGGGCCTCAAGGTCGCGAGCGACATCATGAAGGCGCAGAACCTCGTGGTCGGCGGATTGACGGTCGATTCATCGAAGGACCTGCTGGAGCGACTGTGTCTCGATCTGCTGGGACTGAATTATAAATATGTCACCGGCTACACCAGCAACGCCAATGCAAGGCTTGCTTTGCAGCGCAACGAAATCAACATGTTCGCGGAGTCGCCTCCCGGCTACATCTCTGTGATCGCGCCCGGCCTCGTCGCAAAGGGCGAAGCGGTTCCGCTGTTCTATGATCCCGGCTGGAATGGCGTGCGCTTTTCGCAGCCAGCTCAAGCCAAAGACCTCAACATGAAGCCCTTCCACGAATTCCTGCGCGAGGTGACGGGCCGCGAACCCGAAGGGAAACTCTGGGACACCTACAAACATGCGCTGGCGATCAACGCCGCCATGCAACGCCTTGTCGCCTTTCCGCCGGGCACGCCGAAGCCTGCGATCGAAGTCATGCGCGAAGCCATCCGTAAAATGGCGGTGGACCCTGATTATGCGGCGGACGCCATGAAAACAGTTGGCTTCGTGCCCGATTACGAAGCCAACGACAATGTGCAGCGCGAGGTCGAGAACGCCTTGTCGATCTCGGCTGAAGATAAGGAATTCATCGCCGACTATATCGCGCGCGGTCAGAAGCGATAGCGCCAAACAGGATAGCGTCGCCATGACCGATCTTCGGCCCATCATTCCCCGCCAGCCTGCGCCGCAACTTGTCGCGCCGTTGGCGGGCGGGGGGGCCTATGATCTGGCGATCGATTCCCCCCGGCTGTTCTCCATGGTGGTCTTCTATCGCGGCTTGCACTGCCAGCAATGCAACGCCTATCTCATTGAACTCGACGGGATGCTCGATGAGTTCGAAAAACGCGGCGTCTCCACCGTGGCCATCTCCTGCGATGAACCAGCGCGGGGCGAACGCGCGCTTGCGGACTGGGGCTTGAAGCGCCTGCGTATCGGCTACGGCCTCAGGCCCCGCATGGCGCGCGACTGGGGGCTCTTCCTGAGCGAGGGGCGGCCACGCAAGGAGGGGCTTTCGGAGCCGCCAATCTGTTGCGAGCCGGGGCTTTTCCTGATCAACCCGGACAAGACGCTGTTCTTCTCTGCGGTGCAGAACATGCCCTTCGCCCGTCCGCGTTTCGCGGACCTGATCGATGGTTTCGAATTCATGTTCTCGAAGGGTTATTTTATCGACAAGGAATGTCCCGCCAAGGGCGAGCTGGCGAACGCGCCCTGAGGGGCTAACCCATCTTCAGCCGTCGCGTGATCTCCGGCTCATCGAGCACCCAGACCACCTTCGCATGGGCGCGCAGATCAGCCGCGATGAGGTTGTCGAACGCAAAGAGGGGGGCGGCAGGGTCAACCCACACCGCCACAAGAAAGAGCTCAGTTGCCGCCCAGCAGAGTTCCCGCCTCCTTGATGCGCTCGGGCGTCGCCTTATAGAGGCTCGACACCAGTTGATCGACCTCAGCGCCGCTCATTGGGCCGCTGATTTCGAGGCGCACTTTTTCGACGTCGGCGAGGAATTCGGGATCCCTAAGGACCCGATCGAAGGCCTCGCGGTGGGTGTCGACCATGGCTTTTGAAACGCCAGGCGGCCCCATGATCACGCGGCCCATCTGGCTCTGGGCGAAGATAAGACGCAGGATTTCGCGTTGATTGTCGTCGCGCGCGAGCTCCAGAACCGTCGGGACATTCACCAGATCAGGATGCCGGGTCAGGGACATCTGAAGGAGGATGTTGATCTTTTTGTCCCGTATCCAGTCAGGCCGCATGGTGGTGACGGAGGAATAGTTCCACCCCGCGATGCCCTGAACCTCCCCGCGATCAAGCGCCAGCACCGTATCGCCGCTGCCGTTATAGCCCGCGACAAGCTTCAGCTTCGCCCCGAACATTCGATTGAGGATCGTGGCGAAGACGACGCTGTTGTCGGATGCGCCGGCGCCGCCGACCACCAACTCCTTGGTGAAGAGCTCGTCTGTCTTGCTGACAGGTGAGTCCGATCGGCTGACGGTGACTGACACGTCATTATTGAGGCTGCCGACCCAGGTGAATTCGCGAGCGTCATAACGCGCGCCCTGCGAGCCGAGCAGCGAGGCGGTGGCCATGGAGCCGGGACCGAGCGCAATGACAGAGCCGTTGCGAGCCGCCTGCGAGGCGACGAAATTGGCCATGACGACGCCGGCGGCGCCCGGCATGTTGCGAACGACGATATTGGGCTGGCCGGGCAGGAAGCGTCCCACATGCCGGGCATAGAGCCGCGCATAGGCGTCATACCCCCCGCCCGGCGCATGGCTAGCCAGCATGGTCACGGTCTTGGTGGGGTCTTCCGGCGCCTGAGCCAAGGCCCCGCCAGTCAAGACCCCGATGAGGCCGAGCACCATGCCAAGGGAGCGGGGCAAGCATGCAAAACCTGCTTCATCAGTCACGTGAAACTCCCAACAAAACAGATTCAGAGTCTGCCACAAGCCTCAGAAATAAATCAATCTTTCTCGACACGCCGAACCGGAGTCTCAGGAGCGACGTCAGGACGGCGGCGCTGGAAAGAGTTCTCGCCGTTCCGCTCCCATTCGCCCCGGGCGGCGGCCTGGGCGAAGCGTTCCCAGCGATCGTCCCAGTCGCCCAGATGCACCCCATGCCAAGGCGCCTGCGGGCTGAGGGTTGGCAGACCAATACGCTCCCAGATCTCGCGCGCCTCGTCCATATATTGACGGGCAGGCAAGGCGAGCGGCGGCATCGGGCTCTTGGCGGTGGCGTCGATCAGCAGGGTGGAATTAGCCGCGCCGCTTTCCGACTTCGGCCCGTGGCTGCGCGAGCGATAGGGCACGACCAGCAGATCTTCGATCGGGTTCGACCGATAGGCCATGGACCAGAAGACGGCGTCGGCGTTGCGCGGATCGACGTCGTTGGTCACGGCGATGACGATCTTGCCGCATTGGGCCTGCAGCGTGGAGGCGCCCTGCAAGCCGCGCCAGACTTCGGACTGAATCGCCTTGGGGGCGAATTGCAGGAAGATGACCGGGCGCAGGTTCGACAGGGGCTCGTGCATGACGACGCCGGTCAGGCCCTTGACGTTCAGGACCTTTTTCAGGTGCTCAAGATAAAGCGGCTCATAAGCCACCTTCTTCATCACGCTGGATTCGCTCGGCGTTACCTGGCTGACGATGGAGACGAGAATGGGGTCGCGCCGATGGGTGATCGCGGTCACCCGCATCGACATGTTGAATTCTTCAAGCGCGATGTAGCCATGGCTCTCGCCGAATGGGCCTTCGGGCTCGACGCAATCGGTGTCGATCAGACCCTCGACGACGATTTCCGCATCGGCGGGCACTTCGAGGTCGACGGTCAGGGCCTTGCAGGTGCGAATGGGCGCGCCCGACAGGCCGCCCGCAACGGCCATCTCATCAAGATCGGTCGCGAGCTTCTGGGGGCCGGTATATTGCACGATGGGAGCAGCGCCCACGACGATGGCGATCGGCATGGGCTGGCCAAGCTCTTTATATTTCAGCCAATGCTGGTAGCCGCCCGCGCCCGTCAGGCGCGTCGCCATGCGCACGCACAGGCGATCCGTCGCCTTCAGACCCGCGCGATAGGTGCCCATGTTCTGAACATGGGTTTCCGGATCCTTGGTCGTGCAGAGGGTCGCGGTGAAATAGGGAGCGGAATCGAAGCCGGGCGTTGAGACCGGGATGGGAAGCGAGGCGAGGCCCCCGCCGGGCTTGCGCAGATCTTCGCCCGTGATGACCACTTCCTGACAGGGTGGATTCTCGATCCGCACGGGATCGATGGGCGAAGCGATGCCGCGCGTCCAGACATCGCCGATTTCCTCGACGGTGACGCCCATGCCGGTCGCGTAAATCTCGGGCGAGGCGGCGAGCGCCCCCACCACCACCGGGGACGAGAATTTACGCCCGTCCGAGCCATAGACATTGGTGAACATGAAAGCGCGGCGCGCGCTCTCGGGCAGGCCGCCGGTGAACTGCCAGCGCACCAGCGGATGCAGCTGTGTGTCTTTGTTGACGGGCTCATCAATGCGCGTCAGCAGGCCCTTCGCCTCCAGCCGGGCGAGGTGTTCGCGCAGATCAAGCGGCGCATACGTACGGGCGTTACCTGTCATTGTGGTCTTCTCTGATTTTGAAATTTCAGGAGATGGGCGCGAGAGCTCAAGCCGGCGTCTCAGCCTCGCTCGGGGCCCGTCGCCGCCGGACGGGAGGGGTCGGCGCTCCAGGCCGACCAGGAGCCGACATAAAGCGAAGCCTCGACCCCGATCGCATGGAGGGCAGCGATGGCGTGGGCCGCAGCATTGCCGCTGCCGCAATAGACGCCGAACTGCCGCTTGCCATCTAGACCAAGGGTCTCGAAAGAGGCGCAGAGATCTGCATGGGGACGGAAGGCGCCTTCGGGGGTCAGGTTGGCTCCAGAGGGCGCGCACAGGGCGCCGGGAATATGACCCGTCCCCGCCTTGCCGGTCTCCCCGAGATAGGCCGCCTTTCCGCGCGCATCGAGCAGGATGTGATCGCGGGCCATAGCGGCGGCGTCATTAGCGGTGAGCGTCGGCATATGACCAGCCCGCAGAACTACGGTTCCAGCCTTGTCGGCAGCCTCGACATGATTGGTCGAGACGGGTCGGCCCGACGCCTTCCAGGCGGGGAACCCGCCGTCGAGAATGCGCACATTTTGGAAGCCCGCCCAACGCAGGGTCCACCACGCGCGAGACGCCTGCGCGCCCCCGGCGCTGTCATAGACAACAACGAGACTATCGGGGCTGACGCCCCAACGCCGCGCGTCGGCCTGCAAGTCCATGATCTCAGGCAAGGGACGCTTGCCGGAGGTCTTGGTGGATTTGGCCGAGAAATCGCTCGCCAAATGGACGGTCAGGGCGCCGGGGATGCGCGGCCGGTCGGCCGGCGCGGCGCCCTTTTCATCCAGAACGTCAAGCAACACGACAGGAGCGCCCGCCTCCAGCAATTCAGCCAGGCTATCGCTGGAGATGAGGGTCTTGGACCGAACGTCGCTCATGTCGCGCCCCTGTTAGACAGTCATGGTGGCGCGATAGAGGACGCGACGTCCGCCGCCGGCGTAGTCCTTGATGCCTTTGTGCTGCACAACGCGGTTGTCCCAGACCGCCAGAGCCCCCTTGGTCCAGCTGTAACGGACGGTCGCCTCGGGCGACTTGATCATGTCGAACAGGATGCCAAGGATATTCTGACTCATGATGCGGCTGACGCCCTTGATGTAGCCAGCATAGGACTCGTTTACGCCGATCCACTTGCGGCCCGTGGCGGGATGCACGCGCACCAGCGGCATTTCGAAGGGAGGCATCCGGATGCGGGCCTTGGTGGCCTCCTCAGCGTCCAGATAACGGTCGGTGATGTGGCCGGTGGCGTCAGC
>CANBVC010000128.1 GCA_947372795.1 Beijerinckiaceae bacterium | reverse complement strand
GCCATGATCGCACGCTCCCCCGGCGTCGGCCCCAAACTCGCCGCCCGCATCGTGGCCGAACTCAAGGACAAGGCCCCCGCCTTCGGCTCAGTCGATCCCGCCGTCGTGCGCCTTGCGGGCGAAGACGAAGCCAAGGCCGCCCCCAAACCCATTCAGGACGCCATCTCCGCCCTCGTGAACCTCGGCTACGGCCGCCCCCAGGCCGCCGCAGCAGTCGCCGCCAGCGTGAAGGCGCTCGGGGAGGACGCGGAGACCCAGGCCCTGATAAGGCGCGGACTGAAGGAATTGGCGCAGTAGGCGCCCTCAGCGCGGCGTGGTCCGCATGGCCTCGACGATCTCCATCGTCTCCACGCTCACCCGTGTCACGCGGGCGAGCAGGTCGATGATGCGCTCCTTGTGGTCGGCGAAGCGATAGGTGTTGAACTTCTCGCGGATGGTTGGATCCTTGGGGGTCTTTTCCTTGTGCTGGTCGAGAATCCAATCGAGCGCGCTGCGGTTGCCCAGCCGATAGGCGAAGGCCTCCTTGGGCACGCCGCTCAATTGGGTCTCGCTGTCGAGAATGATGATCCCGGCTTCATGATCGGATTTGAGGCTGGGCTTGGGGCTCTGGCCTGCGTTCGCCGCCTTCTTGTCGGGGACGTCGATGCGTTTCAGGGGCCAGGGCGCGACGCTCTCGTAATGGATATGCAGCCCCATGAGCCTTTCGCCCCAATCGGCCCAGAGCCAGAAATCCCCATGGAAGGGAATGCGCGGAAATTCGCGCTTGAGGTTCTGCGCATATTTTTCGCGATAGAGCGGATCATGCAGCACGCCATAGACATAATGGAAGATGGCGTCCTTGGTGATGGGCCGCTTTTTGCCCGGCTTGTAGTGGGTGATGAATTGCTTGAGCGCCCAGTCGGTGATGTTGTCGATGCGGGCGCCGTCGGGGGTGTAGCGGTGGCGAGCTAATAAATTAGATTTTTCTATAGCTTCATAATCAGACAGCCCTTGAACTGCGATTAACTGAAATGGCTTGGCTGATGAGCTGCCAGCAATTGCTAAGCATTGCGTTACTCTATCAAGTTGCGGGCCGTAAATCTGAAAATGCAAATCGGTGAGCCGGTCACTCAACGCCTTTTCAGAATAGAATTTAAGTTTTGTGTAGGGCCTCCAAATAGCGGATCGAACATGACGTGAATCAAATTTTATCCGCTGCTTTTTTATTTTTAGACCACTGCTCCATTTAATGGAATAATCAAGCGAATTTGAATCGCTGACTCCTCTTCTGAGCTGTTGATTGAATTTTTTAAGGAAAAAATCAGCCTTTGATAGGAGGTTATTCTCATCTTGATCGTAAAGCCATTCATCGCGGTTTGTTTTAATACCATTCGCAAACAGCTTGAAAATCGCCTTCTCCTGCCGAGGCGCTTTCGCCGCCTTCGTCTCCTTTGAGGCGATCGGCATCAGCGTCTCGAAATCATTATCCGTCAAATTAATCCAATTACCCTTCGCGTCAGGCCGCACGGTCTCCATCTCCAATGCGCCCAATTGCGTCTGCCCCAGCCACGCCAGCTTATCTTCCGCCGTCTCCATTTCGGGCCTACGCGCGTAATGGATTTCGCAATGGTGGGGCTCATCCTTCTTGCGACGCTTCTTGATGAGAAAACTTATGGCGACGCCGGTTTGTATGCCGAAGACATTGTGCTTTGTGCCGGACAGCTTTGGATTGGCGCGCACATCGCCGCCCAGATCCACCACATAGATATGGCTATATTCGCCTGCCATGGCCTTGCGAAACCCGTCCATCGTGCGGCTGTCCACAAAGCTGCGGTTCGTCACAAAGGCCAGGATTCCATCGTCATGCAATCGGTCCGAGGCCCAGCGGAAGAAGCGCGTATACATGTCATAGGCTTTAGTCTTCTGCGCCGTGCTTTGCTTGATATAAGTGTCCTTTATCCGCTCGTCGATGCCCTGATAGGTGCGGTTCTTATTATTGTCGTTCTCGTTCTGCTGATTGGCGTTGTAGGGCGGGTTGCCGATGACCACGCTGATCTTGCGCCGGTTCTGCCGCTTGATGCGCTCGACATTCACTTCCGACAAGGCGCCGAACATATCGTGCTGATAGCCCGAGCGAATGCCCAGCCCCTCCACATTGTCGAGCGTGTCGACGAAGCACAGATTGGGATATTCCGCATATTGCCCCATGATCTGCGCATAGGTCGCCTCGATGTTCAGGTTGGCGACATAATAGGGAAGGATCGCCACTTCATTGGCGTGCATCTCCTCCTTGTATTTGTGCGCCAGCCGCTCACGCCGCCCGCGAAACCGCTCCAGCAATTCGCAAATGAAGGTGCCCGTGCCGGTCGCAGGATCAAGGATTTCGACGCCCGGGTCGACAAGCGATTTCTTGAAATGCCTGTCGCAGAGCCAGTCCGCGCTCTCGACCATGAAGCGCACGATTTCATTGGGCGTATAGACGACGCCCAGCCGATCCGCCGCCTTGGGATTATAGACGCGGTAGAACCCCTCATAGATGACCTTGAGAAAGGCCTGTTTCTCGCTATGCGATGAAATCTGGTGCGCGGTGGCGCGGATGGCGTTGTAATATCGCTCCAGTCCCCTCAGCGTATTCTTCTTCAGGTCGCCCTTGAAGAAGAGATTCTCCAGCGCATAAAGCTCCTTCGCCACATTGTTCTCGCGATGGAAATCATCATTGTCGAAAACCTTGGCGAAAATCTCCTCGGTCAAAATGTGCTGGATGAGCATCTCGCGCACATCCTCCGCGCTGACGGAAGGGTTGATGGTCTCCTGCGCATGTTTGAGAAATTTGGCGGCGGCGCGCCGAAAGGGCTGGTTGCCGGCCTGCGCCTCGTCGATCTTTTCGCGCAGGGCCAGCAGCACGGCGGGCAGATCAATTTGAAACTGCGCCACCGCCTTGCGGAACTGCGTAATCTCGGGCCGCTCGTAACTGAAGAAAAGGTCGAGCAGATGTTCGAGCTTATCGACCTCCAGAACGGCGCAACGCATCACCTCATTGGCGTTCTGGATAAGCACCGCGCTGCGGCTATCCTCGAAGATGATGTTATCGCGTGGATAACCCCGGCGAAATTTGGCGGCGATCTCAGCATCTAGATCGTCTTCTTCGTCCTTGGCTTCCCAATAGCCAAAGGCGAGGCGCACGTCATAGACCAGCGCGCCATCGACGATGCGCCGGGCGCCATCCTGCCGGGGCAGTTCGTATTGGTTGAGGAAGATCAGATTGTGGTCGCGCGCGCAGGCCTTGAGCAGATCCTTGAAAGCCTCGCTGACCACGCCTTCCCGGCGCGTCCCGGAAAGCGTCTTGAGAATATCAAGATCGTTCAGATACTTGGTGATGGCCAAACGGCTCATGGGATGATTGCTCTTAAAAAGTAACATTTGATTCGATAATGTTACTCTAAACGCAACCTTGGCGGGAGAGGCCCCCCGTCACGCCCCCATTCCGAATCTGCTACAGTCCCCCGATGAGCACACCCAACCCCCGCTTGCTCTCGCCTGAAAAGCGCGAGGATGACTCCGAGGCTTCGATCCGGCCGCTGTCGCTTGACGATTTCACCGGGCAGGATGCTGCGCGGAAGAATTTGCGCGTCTTCATCGAGGCCGCGAAGACGCGGAAGGAGGCGCTGGACCATGTGCTCTTCGTCGGCCCGCCGGGACTCGGCAAGACCACGCTGGCGCAGATCGTGGCCAAGGAGCTTGGGGTCAATTTTCGTTCGACCTCGGGGCCGGTGATCGCCAAGGCGGGCGACCTCGCCGCCCAGCTCACCAATCTCGAAGAGCGCGACGTGCTCTTCATCGACGAAATCCATCGGCTCAATCCGGCGGTGGAAGAAATTCTCTATCCGGCCATGGAGGATTTTCAGCTCGATCTCATCATCGGCGAAGGCCCGGCCGCACGTTCGGTGAAGATCGATCTGGCGAAGTTCACTCTCATCGGCGCCACCACGCGGGCGGGGCTTCTGACGACGCCGCTGCGCGATCGTTTCGGCATCCCCATCCGCCTGAATTTTTATACGGTGGAGGAGTTGCAGGGCATCGTGGCGCGTGGGGCGCGGGTGCTCAACATTCCCATGACCGCAGATGGCGCACACGAGATCGCGCGAAGGGCGCGCGGCACGCCGCGCATCGCCGGGCGCCTGCTGCGCCGCGTGCGCGATTTCGCCATCGTCGACAAGGATCCACAGGTGACGCGTCAGGTCGCCGACCGCGCGCTTCGCCTGCTGGATGTGGACGACATCGGCCTCGATGTGATGGACCGGCGTTATCTCGATATGGTCGCGGTGAATTTCGGCGGCGGTCCCGTGGGCATCGAGACCATAGCGGCGGCGCTATCGGAGCCCCGCGACGCCATCGAGGACATTATCGAGCCCTATTTGTTGCAGCAGGGATTCCTGCAACGCACGCCGCGCGGGCGTGTGTTGACCCCCAACGCCTTCCGGCATCTGGGCCTGGCCGAGCCATCGCGAGGGCCGACCCAGTTCGGCCTCTTCACCGATGGAGAAGAGCCGTGAGCGCGGCGCGGTTTGATGTGCGGGTCTATTATGAGGACACGGATTTTTCCGGCGTAGTCTATCACGCCTCTTATCTGCGCTTCATGGAACGTGGCCGCACGGAAATGCTGCGTTCGCTTGGCCTCTCGCAGGGTCAGATCATGGCTGGGAATGCGGGCGAAGTCTTCGGCTTTGCGGTGCGCGCCATGAGCGTCGAGTTTATGAAGCCCGCGCGCATGGACGATCTTCTCACCATCGAAACGAGCGCCCGCGCCATCGGCGGCGCCACGCTGGAGCTCGACCAACGCGTGCTGCGCGGCGACGAGGTGCTGATAACAGCGGAAGTTCGCATCGCCTGCGTGGCGAATGGCAGGCCCGCGCGGATCCCCAAGGGCGTGCGTGAGGCTTTGGGGGGCTAAGGCTCGCAACGCTTGCAGCTTCTCTCCCCCTTGTGGGGAGAGATTAGAGAGTGGGGGTCGTGAGGCCTTTGCAGGTTAGTTGCTTTGCAAACGCGCTCCCGATCAGCACGCGCAGACCCCCACCCCGTCCGCTGGCGCGGCCGACCCTCCCCACAAGGGGGAGGGTACTAAACGCGTGTAATTTCAATCGTTTTTTCGGCTCGCCATAGCATCCGCAGCGTCTTCAACCCCGACATGGCGTTGACGCCTTCGCCGGTCACGACGAAACCTTCGCGCTCATAAAAGCGCAGCGCCGATCCATTGTCCCGATTGACGGTGAGCGTGATCAGACCGGGCGACAGCGCCCGCGCCTCATCCATCAAGGCGCGCCCAACCCCATTGCGCGCGGCGTGCGGCGCCACCGCGATCTGATCGAGCTCGCCGCTGCTGGGCTGAAGGGTCACGAAGCCTGCAAGCGCGCCATCGCGCGCCACGGCGCAACGCGTCACATAGCCCTCAGCATGGAGCGCATCGAGATGGCGCACGAGCCATGGGCGGCGCGCCTCAAAATCGATCTGCGGCATGGCCAGCGTCCATGCGTCGACCCACAGGTCGACCAGCTGCGGTATGAGCGCCTCGCCCAAGGGCGTAATCGTGATCATCTCTCGGTCAGCTTCAGCTCAATGCGGCGATTGCGGCGAAGAGCCTCATCCCCATCGCTGGCGTCGAGGGGCTGGAATTCGCCAAAGCCCGCTGCGACCAGATGCTGGGGCGAGACGCCGCGCGAAATCAGAAACTGCACCACCGCGATGGCCCGCGCGCTCGACAGTTCCCAGTTGGAGCGGAACTGGCCTGTCACGGGCCTTTTGTCCGTATGGCCATCGACGCGCATCACCCATGGGATTTCGGGCGGAATCTCACGCTCGAGATCCTGCAAGGCGACCGCCACCTGCTCCATCTGCGCGCGCCCGGCGGGGCTCACTTCGGCGCGGCCCGTATCGAACAGAACCTCGCTCTCGAAGACAAAACGGTCACCCACCACGCGCACGCCGGGGCGCGAGCCCAGAATTTCGCGCAGGCGCCCGAAGAAGTCGGAGCGGTAGCGCGACAGTTCCTGCACCTTTTGCGCGAGCGCCAGATTGAGCCTTGAACCGAGATCGGAAATACGCGCCTGCGATTCCCGGTCGCGTTGTTCGGACAGCGCAAGCGCATCCTCCAGCGAGGCGAGCTGGCGGCGCAGGGACTGGATCTGCTGGTTCAGCACATCAAGCTGTGCGGCGGCGCGGGCGGAGAGCTGCTTTTCAGCCTCAAGCGCGCGCGCCATATCCGCGACTTGCCCGCCTGCTGCGCCCGCCGCCGCAGCGTTGCCCGCAAGAAGGCCTTCGAGGCGCAGCTTCTCGCGGGTGGCGGCTTCAAGCGCGCTGGTAAGCGTTGCGATGCTCGTCTGCGCCTCGTTCTTGCCGGCGCGCTCCAAAGCAAGAAGCGAGGTCAGCTCATCGACCTGCCGATTGAGCTTGGCCAGCGCCGTGTCCTTGCCGCTGATGTCGCGCGACAGAAAGAACTGCGCCAGCATGAAGACCGAGAGCAAAAAGATCATGGTCAGCAGCATGACCGACAGGGCGTCGACGAAGCCCGGCCAATAATCGAAGCCCCGGTTGCTGCGCCTCGCCCGCCCCAGCGCCATCAGGGCTTCTCCATGCGCTCGCAGAGCCTGTCCAGCGCCACTTTCAGCTCACGCTGCGTAGCGGCCTGCGCCTCAACCCAATCGCGAATCTGTTGCTGCTCCTGCCGCATGTGATGCACGAGCCCCTGCACCCCTTCGGCCAGACTGGCGATGGCGGCGGCGGAGCCGGCGGCCTCGGCGTCGACCAAGGGCCGAGCCTCATGCGAAGCGTCGACCGCATAGGTGGACAGGCGATCCTCAAGCTCGATGAAGAAACGGTTCTGCGCCTGCCCCGCCTGCAAATCGAGGAAGCCCAGCACCAGCGATCCCGCAAGGCCGAAAAGCGAGGAGGTGAAGGAGACCGCCATGCCAGCGATGGGGGCGGCGAGGCCGTTCTTCAGATCATCGAACATGACGGCTGAGTCAGCGCCGGTCTGCATGCTCTTGATGACATTGCCGATGGAACCCACGGTCTCCAGCAGGCCCCAGAAAGTGCCGAGCAAACCCAGAAAAACCAGCAGGCCCGTCAGGTAGCGGGCGATCTCGCGGGATTCATCAAGGCGTGTGCCGATGGAATCGAGCACCGCCTTGAGCGTCAGCGCAGAGATGGCCCGCCGCGCGAGCCCCTCCCCCAATATCAGCGACACAGGCGCCAGCAGCACCGGCTGGCGCATCACCGCACCATCGCCCTGCTGTAGCGCGTTGACCCAGCGGACCTCTGGAAAAAGCAGCGCCACCTGCCGCAGGGCAAGCACGACGCCAATGAACAACACGCCCAGTATCAAACCGTTAAGGCCGGGATTGGCCATGAAGGCGACGATGATCTGGCGCTGGAGAATGAGCGCCACAAAGCCGATCAGCACCAGAAAGACGATCATCCTCACCAGAAAAATGTGAGGGGATGAAAGCCGGTAGGAATCCTTATCCGCAGCCATGGGTCACCTTGCCGCCAGCAGCGCGCCGGGCAGCTGCATCACACGGCATAGCGTCCTGACAATCAAGCGTCAGCTTGGGATTTACACGCCTCGTCTTCAGACCGACCGCAAAAGAGCCAGCAAATCCCGTTGGATGATTTCGGAGCCCGCGCAGAGCGAGCCCTTCTCCAGCATGTCCTGCCCGCCGTCGAGATCGGACACGAAGCCGCCAGCCTCGCGGATCAGGACAATGCCCGCCGCGATGTCCCAGGGCTGCAGGTTGCGCTCCCAATAGGCGTCGAAACGCCCGGCCGCCGTCAGGGCGAGGTCGATGGAGGCGGCGCCAAGGCGGCGCACATTGGAAGCCCGCGCCATGACGGCGGCGAGTTCAGCCTTGAACAGGGGGTGGTCCTTGGCCTTGCCCAGATGCGGAATGCCACAGGCGATCAGCGAGTCGGAGAGGTTGCGACGAGGTGAAACCCGCAGGCGCCGGTTATTATGCCAGGCGCCCTGCCCCTTCTCGGCCACATACATGTCGTCGGTCGCGGGGTTGTAGACCACGCCCGCGATGAGGTGGCCTTCACGCTCCAACGCCACGGAAATCGAGAAGATCGGCAGGCCGTGGAGGAAATTGGTGGTGCCGTCGAGCGGGTCGATGATCCAGCGATGGGCGGGATCGGTCCCTTCGACGACGCCGCTCTCCTCCATGAGGAAGCCATAGCCCGGGCGGGCCTTGGAAAGCTCCTCGTACAGAGTCTTTTCGGCCTTGCGGTCGGCGGCGCTGACGAAATCGCCGGGGCCCTTCACGGAAACCACGAGATTCTCCACCTCGCCGAAGTCGCGCTTGAGGGCGCGACCCGTCTTGATGGCGGCGCTGGTCATCACATTCATGAGGGCGGAGCTGATCATGGTGGGGTCTCTGGTCTCGCGCTGAGCGACGAAAGGGATGGCGAAAAACGCCTCTGGGGGCTTCTACCCCAAGGCGAGCGGCAAAGTCACGGGCCGCGAAGCTCGGGCCCGCCGATATGACGCCGCACCGCCTCCTCGACACTGGCGCGATCAGCCGCGGAGAGGGCGTTGAGCTGGCCTTCGAGCCAATCATCGGGCACACCGGCGACGCGCGCCAGTATGTGCCATTTCATGGCCTCAAGCATATTCTTGGGCGCGCCCCGCCCGTTGGCGAGCGCGCGCGCCAGCCGGTTGGCGGCCACGGGATTATTGGCGGCGGCGGCCTTGCGCAGATAGCGCACGGCGGTCGCTTCGTCCTTTGGAACGCCCTCGCCGTTGAAAAGCTG
>CANBVC010000127.1 GCA_947372795.1 Beijerinckiaceae bacterium | reverse complement strand
GAACGCTGAAATATCGAGAATACTCACGCGTGCGCCGTTAGTATCGCGCCGCTCGACGATCACGTCCTTCAAGGTGAGCGGCTCAGGCCCGGCGATAGGCGGCATGGCGAAGTCTGATCTGACTGACGAAGCCTGTTTCTGGATCGGCCAAGGAGCCGACTTCCAACTCGCCGGCGACCACAACCTTGGCGCCTGCCGTCACCAACGGCGTAGCTTGTTCAAGATAGACAACGAGGATGTCGACGGGCCAATCCGCGTCGGACTGACAGAAGGGGCAAATAGCCAACGGTTCGCGAGTCAAAACGAAAAACGTACTCTCCGCCGTCAATGGCGGGGCCATATACCCCGCCATGGAAACGCGCTTTCCTGAGAGAGCACGAACGCGGTCGGCGAACTCGTAACCAAGCACGCCGAAGCTTTTGTAGAGACCTCCGAAAGAAATGAACTCCAAGTCGTCGGCGCGCGCGACACTGCTGGCGGACAAAGTCGCCAGCACCGTGAGAACCTTGCGCCGACTGAGACCGCAGCCCCTCACAGGCTCATTCCCTACCGAGACCGAGGGCAGTCGCAATCACGCGAAACACACGCGTATTATCGATCCGTCCACGAAAAGCCTCAGCGCCGGGCCCCATCGCCGTGAGGACGACGTCATCGGCCGCATGCACGCCTGTATTAGCTTCACGCGGAAGATTGCCCGTGACGCGCACCGAGGTGTTCGAGCAGGCAGTCTCGTTCGCCACATAGGTCCCCTTCTCGGGGCCAGCCACAGCCGGCACGAACTCACCTTCGAGGTGAGGACGCGCATCGAAGCAGTGGTCCGGATATGAGCCGAAGGTGAAGGCGAGGCGCTGCTTCAAGTCAATCGATTCCGGATAACCGTCCTTATCCGGACGATACTGCGGGAATTTCGACTTCTCATAGACGCCCAACTTTTCGCGCGGCGAACCACCCGGCAAATCTTCATCATAGGTGCCTAGAATCCCAACCATGTGCGCATGATCCGGCACCACGATAACCAGCGTATCATTCCGCTTCCCGGCGAAATCCTTCGCAGCCTTAACTGCGTTGTCGAGCATGATCGTGTCGTAGACTGAGCGCTCCCAGTCGAGAGAATGCGCATATTTGTCGATACGGCCGGACTCCACCATCAGCATAAAGCCATTTTCGTTCTTCGCGAGCGCTTCAATGGCGACCTTTGTTTGATCGACAAGGTCCGGCTGATCGGGGAACTTCGAGGTGGCGCCCTTACCGAACTTCCGATCGTATGCGCCATCCACATTGCTCGTATTGAACAGGCCAAGCATTTTCGTCTTGCCAGCGGTGGCGGCAGCGCTCATCTCAGAAGCCGTCGAAACAAAAGTGTACCCATCCGCCTTGAACTTTTCGACGAAATTCTCTTCATCGGCACGCTTGGAGCCAGGCGTCGATTTTGGCAGGAAGTTCGGCGAACCGCCACCCATAATGATGTCGGGTTTCACGTCATGAAACATCTTCACAATATCGTTGTAGTCGGCGCGGCGGCGGGTATGAGCGACCATGCCTGCGGGAGTCGCGTCCTCTATTTCCGTATTGGTCACGACGCCCACTGCAAGGCCGCGTTTGCGCTTCACCAGTTCGCCGAGGGTTTCGACCTTCGGATGGCTTAGGTTACCCTTGGCGCGCGAGCAGTAAATTCCCATGGCGTTCACACAGGTCTTGTGACCGGTAGCATAGGCGCTCATGGCGTTGGCGCTGTCGGTCACGACTGAATCCGTACCAGAGGTGGAGACCAGCGCCATCTGCGGCATGTCGTCAATAGCAAGCTCGCCACCGTAGCGACCTTCGACGAGTCCCTTGGACATTATGCGGGCAGCCGTGCGATGGGCGACAGAAAGGCCATCACCGATAAAAAGAATGACGTTCTTCGCAGCAGCGCCGTTGGGCGTGTCGAACAGCTCCCATTTCACCGTAGAGGTCTTTTCGCCTGCCTTGGCGACCACGGTGTGGATACCGGGCTTCGTCAATCCGGCGTTGCGGATGAGGAAGGCGGCATAATCCTGCCCATCTTCCCTCTCTACATATTCGACGGAGCCTCCGAGCATCTTCTCTGCACTTTCACCATCGATGGTGACGGACACAGCTGATAGCGCCGGAGAACCAGGGAATTCAACCTTCAAGTCGAATCGGGCTCCAACAAGAATTTCTGCGCGGTCGAGTGGATAAATGGTCTGCGCGAAGACGGGTGAGACTATGAGGGTTGCCAGCAATCCGATGCCGGCTGAAGTCGAACGCATGAGGTGTCTCCTTGCACTACACGCTTCGAGTGACCTGCTAAGATGACACGCATGTGACGCTTCTACGACGAATGAACCCTCCAGCCGGGAGACTGGAGGGTTCTGGGATGGAATAAAAAGTTTTTGATTTATTCGCAGGTAGCATTTCGCCCGTCGATCCGGCACCTGGCGAATGCCTGGCCATGCGTATCGTAGGCGGTCAGAGTCCATTTAAGCCCCGTCGAATCATCCTTTTCACGCTCCATCATAGAAAAGCCAAAGATCCCCGGACGGCCGAGGCCGTCTTTCACTGTGACGCCGTTGATTTCGAGACCTTTCACGACGCGCGGAGCGCTTTCGGAAAGGTCGTCGCCACCGTGGCCAGAGACGATCTGCAGAGGAAGCTCCTGATCATAGGTCATCAGTTCGAAGGTATGATGATGGCCGGAGATGAGCGCCTGAACGTTAGGCGTTAGGACATCACGCGCAGCGGCGGCGAGCGTGCGATTATCACCTGCGGGCTCGCCCTTCTTGGTCGAGTCCACAGCCCAGATGGGGCGATGGAAGGTCATCCAGACTGGGCCGGGAATCGTCTTTGCGAGTTCAAACTGGGGACGATACCAAGCGACCTGCTTCTCGTTGACTTTCTCGGCTGCTGTGGAAACATCCATCACAGCGATAGTGACGCCACCGATATCAACAGTATATGGCTTCTGTGGGCCGAGACATCCGTCGACGCCGCTGGCGCCGTCATAAGCGTAAGGATCGACCGTCCGGGCCCACCCTTTGCCACCACGTTCGCATTCTTCGTGATTGCCGCGATCCATGATCCAAGGGGCTGCGCCAAGCAGAGCATCCCCGGGCTTGAAGAAGTCTTCGCGCCAAACCTCCCATGTGTCGCCAAAAGGCGTCCCTGCGCAGCCTAAATTGCCAGCCGGGCAATCGCTTTCCCGGTAATGCATGTCTCCGACATGAAGCACGAGGTCGGGTTTAAGTGCAGCGCTGATGTCGGCGCCAAGCCGGAAGGGCCATTGGGACATGTCATTGCAGGCCTGTACCTGCGAGCCCTTCAGGCGACACCCCGTATCGCCGATGAGCAGAATGCGATCAGGCCGATGCTTCGGCAGTGACATAGGCTTGCCCGCGATAGTCACAAGTTTGGCGTCGGCAGGAATCGACAGGGCGCAACCGCGCACAGGATAGCTCTCGCCGGGGGCGGAGCGTTCCGTCATGGAAGCAGGCGCGCCGTCGATAGTGGCGGCTGGACAAACCGATGCATCGGTCACCGCGCGGGCTTCGATTCCGCCGGGGACATACTGAACCCAGCGATAGAGTTCCCGACTGGACGCGGGAGAAATGACTGCCGACACCAGCATGGCGCCGACGACGAAAGAATTCATGCGAAACATTCGGGAGGGTTTCCTTCGTGAAAGACTGTCACTCGAACTTGATCGAGATGGTGGCGGGAAACATGCCGCCCGGTGGTGGCGGCAACTGAACTGCGGCGACGATCTTGCGCGCGGCCTCATCCAGTGTGGGATCGACGGATTTAACGATGTCGATCCTTTCTGCGCGGCCATTGGGACCGATGATGAAGCTCAGGCTAACGGACCCGCGCTGCTCCCCATCAGGGCGGCGCTTATTCTTCGCGATCTCTTTCTTCACCGCTGCTGCATAAGCAGCTTGGGTGACCCCACCGCCGGAACGCACCCCATTCTCAACGCCCACAGCGCGGTGGGCGAAGGTCTCTTCAGCAGCGGCGGTCTGTTGCGTGTTTGCCTGGACCTGAGTCTCCTCCTTCGGAAGCTCGGGCGGAGTCTCCGGAGGGGTCTCAGGAATCGGCTTGAATTCAGGCGGCGGCTCCTTCACGGCCGCTTCCATGACGGGAGCCTCCTCCACCTCTACCTTCGCCGCCTCCAGGATCACCGGTGTCTCAGGCGGAGGCAATGGCTCCACCTTCGGAGTGGCTGCGACAGATTCATTTTGAGCAGAACTGTCGACCAAATCCCTTTCTTCAACCAAGGCTTCGCCTTCAGGCGGCGCAAGGCTAAGTTCCAGCCCTTCAATGGGTGCATTTTCATCGACCGGACGTGGCAGAAGCGCAGCAAGCGCAAGACCATGCAAACCGACAGACATGCCCAAAAAGACGACCCGAAGGACCGAGTTAACCCAATGGCGATGCGGGTTGAGATAAGCCACAGTCATCACTCCTTGCCAGTTTCGGCGGCCGACTTGCGGGCCTTCGGATCAGAGATAAGCGCAATATGGGTGAAGCCGTGTGACACCAGTTTGTCGACGAGCTCATAAACAGCGCCATAAGAGCCGTTACGGTCGCCTCGGATTTGAATGACGCGAGTGGCGTCCCCTTCCATCCGTGATTGAATCACCGGGAGAAGCGACTCGAAACCCATTTCCTCGGCGTCGATGGCAAATTTACCATCGCGGGTCACCGAAACAACGACAGGCGGCTTTGGCTTGATCTTTACAGCGCTCTTGGCCTGTGGAAGGTCCATCTTGAGACCCGTCGTCAGCATTGGGGCAGTGATCATGAAAACGATCAGCAAAACAAGCATGACGTCAACGAGCGGCGTCACGTTAATGTCAGCCATAGGCCGATGCAGGCCAGGACCCGATTTATTCGCCGCGAAAGCCATCAGCGTTTCCCTTCCACAGCTGCGCGCCGCAGCAGGGCGAGCGATTTCTCCTCGATAAAGTGTCCGATTTCCTGCCCCTTCGCCGCAAAGGAAGAGCCGAGACGGCTATAGGCGATGGAGGCGGGAATTGCGGCTACAAGGCCGAAGGCCGTCGTCGCCAGCGCTTCGGCGATACCGGGGGCCACGGTTGCGAGGCTGGTGTCCTGGTTCTCAGCGATTGCGGTGAAGCTGACCATGATGCCCCAGACCGTGCCGAACAGGCCAACAAAGGGCGCAACCGAAGCGATGACCGCCAGATTGGGCAGCCCACCCTCAAGACGAGCCATGAGTATGCGGCCCTCGCGGCTCATGGCCTCCACCATGAGTTGACGCACGTCACCGGTGGATTCGTCGGCAAACCTCTCCTCCAGCGCTTCCTTTGTCCCCGCCCCGATTATGGGATCAAGAAGCCTGGTGGACTCGTTGCGACCCGCACGCTTCAGCGCGCCGCCGAGCCGAAAGAGACCGACAAGCCCATCGAAGATCTGATACCAGCACCAGATAGAGGCGATCCCCAGCAAGATGATGACTGTCTTGCCGACAGGACCCGCCTGCGCAAACAGACCCATGGGCGAGAGGCTTACGCTTTCCATTTTTCAATCCCGATCTCAAACAAAAAGGGGGGCGGACAAATCCGACCCCCAAATGTTTATTATCTTTATGTGACAGTTAGACTTCAGTAGTCGATCAGAAATCGACCTTCACGGCGCCGTAGATGACGCGACCTGATTGGAACGCATAGGTCTGACCATTGGTCACGACGCCAGTGCCCGCGTTCCTGTTGCCGGTCGGATCGCCGCCAATATCGGTGATGCTGCGATTGTTAAAGATATTGCTCACTCCAAGTTTGAATTCAGCCTTTTCGCCGAAGCCCATCTTCTTGAGTACGTCAGTCCGCATGCCTGCGACAAAATCGGTAGAGTTGTATGAGCCGATCTTGTTGAGCGAAGAGTCGGTAGTAGAGGATCCAACCCTTTCGCCAGATGAACCAAAAGAACTCCCAACCACCTTATGGATCAGCGAACCGAAGTATGTCTGGTCGTCATAAACAAAACCACCGGCAAGGGTATAGGTCGGAGCCCCACCCACTCGCAGATTGGCGTACTTGCCCTCCACATACTTAGCCTTGATCAGCGCTCCACTGGCGTAGGCGGCGAAACCGTTAATCAGCGCATAAGTACCTTCAAGCTCCACACCTTGATAGCGAGCCGTGCCGGCGTTCTCATACAAAGATGAACCGTCCGCCTGCTTATTGAAGACCGGGAAATTGGTAGCAGTGACACGATAGACATCGCCAGACAGCGTCCAGTCCTCCGTCTTGTACACAACACCGGCCTGATAGTTTGTCGTCTGCTGTGGCTGGATCTGACTGGTATCCGGCGCGACCTGGTAGAAGGCAGCGACTGTCGGGGCAAGATAACCCTTCGTAGCCTGAGCATATACCGTCGTCTCATCATTCATCTTGTACCGCGCCGCGAGGAACGGAAGGGTCGACGAGTAGGTGTGCTTGTAATGCATTGGAAGCTCGGAAGTGTCGTTCACCTCGGCATTATGGTCACGAGTGAACGAGGCGTATTTTACTCCTGGCGTAATCGAAAAGCGATCAGTCGCCTTCCACTCATATTCTGCATATGGCTGAAAGGTTGTAATCTTCGAATTAAGATTTAGCCTGTAAGCCCAGAGTGGGTTAGACGGCGCGTAAGTAGCGTTCGCCATGACCGATGTGGTTGAAGCGTTCATCTTATCATAGGTAACGCCAGTCGAATAATCGATATACTTCTGATAACGGTCATTACTGACCGTCTCGACCCACATACCCGCTTTAAAAGTCCCCTTAAAGTTGGGAAGGTCCACGTCCTTGGCGACATTGAGCGTGTCACCCCATGAGCGATAGTTATTGTATTTCAGGTAGCCCGTAACATCTGTCGTCCTAACACCGAGCGGGTTTTTTGCTGCATCATAAGCGAAGTAATACTTGACGCCATTGACCGTCGGGAACGTCAAGGATGGAAGGCCACCGCCGGAAGAGGCGGTAGCGGGATCATATTCCAACGACTGCTTCTGGCCATTGTTCTGGTCACGCGGGTACCAATAGGAAAGGGTGTAGGCAGTATTGTCCACCCGAGTGTCACTGTTCGACCAATCAGCGCGGATATATTCGAGGTCCGTAGCCTTCAGCGAGTTATTGTAGCCGTAAAACTGCTGGGAATTCGGATTAGCATTAACCTGTCCGTAGTCTTTACCGTACTTCTGCCACTGGGCGTAAGTTATTGAGTTCACGTTCGTGTAGCGCTCGGTGCCACCCGTGGCGAGCGCAGTGATCTTGACCTCGCCAAGCTGCTTTTCGAGCTTGATCAGCCCCTGATAGGTCTGCGAATCGCCATAAGAAAGCTGACCGTCGGAGCGGATGTGCGAGAAGGCTACTAGGGCTCGCGTGCCCGTTGGCTCATAGTAACCCGACTGACCGGAGACGTTCGTCGTGAAGGTCTTGAACGAACCAAACGACGACTGGACGCTCGCGCCAGCCTTGTCTGAAAGCTCGAGAGACCCAAGGCCGAGGGTGCCGCCAAATGGCGCATAACCCGCCTGCGCTGCCCCGCCAGGGCTACGATCCACGGTGACGCGGCTAAGGAACGAAGCGGGGAAATAAGCAGCCGAGTGATGGGTCGGATCGTTGGCGTCGCCAAAGGGAATCCCATCGAAGGTGATATTAAACTGGCCGTCCTTGTAACCGCGCCAGCCACTCTTTGAATCACCGACCGCATTCGCGTTGTTGGACACGAACCCAGGCGTAAACTTCGCCGTCTCATTGTAGTCGGCGCCAGCTTTCACAACGTCTTTGATGATTTTGTCGCTAACAATCGACAAGGGCTGAGACGAATTCAAAGAGCCCTGCGAGGGCGCAAGGGCGGGCGCACTACCTGCAGGCGCGCCGCTGCCGATGGCTTTATCGCTCGCCAAAGGAGCAGCAGTCGGGGCCGCAACCTGGGTCACCTGCCGCTGAGCGGCGGCGCGGGCTGCCCGGGTCTGCTTGACCTTCTTGCGGGGCGCAGGCTTGGCGCCGCCGGTCACGGTCACCGAGCCGAGATCTGACGCTTGCGCGGCTGCTTGATCGGTCATCAACAGCACGCTCATTGGAAGCGCAACCGCCATCATCAAAGCTGCGCGGAAAGCGCGGGAGTTCATAGTAATGTCTAGGCCCCTGTTATTTCGTTTCCCTTAGGAGACGACCCTAGGGAACCGGATAAACAGCCAAGACGAAGGTTCTATGACAGATCACTTTTTAGAGAGCATTTCGCGAGAAAATTGTGGAAAACAATTAAATCCGACGCTCTAGACCCTGCCGTTATTCGACTTCTATACACTGGCCAGCGGCCTTTTGGGCTCAGGTCTCTCACCTTTTTAAGGTGTTTTAGCTTCTGGCCATCAGCGCAGAACTTGTCAGCCCATCGAATCAATTCGACGCCTAACAAAAAAGCGCATGTATTTCACGAAATGAACAAATAATTACAATTATATAAATATCGCGTACTTCCGGCAAGATTCTCAACTCTCCGTTACTTCGAATATCAATACGCCCTGATGCTTGTTTCCATATTCATTCAAGACGCTGACATTCAAACGATGAAGGCCCGGACTTAAATCTGCGGGCAAATCAGCTTCCCAGATATGACTACTTTGCTCCGCGCGAACCCATGGCTTTCTGGTAGCGCCCGCGGATCGGAAAAGATCCTGCGCGAGTGGATCAGGACGCGAGGAGCGTAACAGAACTGAAGGAGAGCAACCGGTAACGCAGGCCTCTACTATAGTGCGCGGTCCACCGTCAAATATATTTACCAGTACTTTCGCGTATTCGAGAGAATTTTTGGCGATGCTGCTAAATGCGTTTCTTTGGGTTGTTTTTTCCGTTTGCTCATCCT
>CANBVC010000126.1 GCA_947372795.1 Beijerinckiaceae bacterium | reverse complement strand
TCGCAGTCCTCTCACGCATGCAGTCCATAAGCGGATATTACCAAATT
Source organism: Beijerinckiaceae bacterium (assembly GCA_947372795.1). Lineage (GTDB taxonomy): Bacteria > Pseudomonadota > Alphaproteobacteria > Rhizobiales > Beijerinckiaceae > Terripilifer. The sequence goes on along the minus strand of CANBVC010000126.1, from coordinate 8,892 downwards.
GAATAAGAAGAATCGGTTGAGAGTGGGTTCGGTGAGTTTTGCTTAAGAAATTTTATATCATTAATTCAATAATATAGGTGTTATTCTTTATATTCTCATCGGCGCGCCATTCACAAACAAATCAACTAACATTCCCTTCATGGGGCTTACGCCGTCGTTTGCTATCCGCCAGCGTGGCCTTTTCGGAAATGGGCTTTGCAGGCCTGTGCGCCGCCTGCGCCAAGCTTCGCGCCCGGGTCATGGCGCGCCGCAGCGTTGAAGCCTTTCGCCGGGCGGGCTACCATCTCCGATCTGATCTATTTCAAGGATGAAGCCGGATACGGCTGGTCATCGGAAACACAATCCGGAACGATCGGTAGGATGACATGATCAAGCGACGTCAATTCGCGCAGCTCGCGGCTGCAGGTATCGCTGGCGTGCTTGCTGCGGGCGCCTCCTCAGCCGTTGCGCAGTCCGCCGGGCCAAGGACCTTCGTGCTCGTCCATGGGGCCTGGCATGGCGGTTGGTGCTGGCGCCATGTGGAGGATTTGCTGCGCGCTGAGGGGCACAGGGTCTTTTCACCGACCCTTACGGGCCTTGGCGAGCGTTCGCATCTCATGAGCAATGCGATCACGCTTGAGACGCATATTCAGGACATCGTGAACGTTTTCAAATTCGAGGATCTCCACGATGTGACGCTTGTCGGCCATTCCTATGGCGGATGGCCTGTCAGCGGCGCGCTTGAGCATCTGGAAAGCCGCGTCAGCTCCGTCATCTTCCTCGACGCCTTCATGCCGGAGGACGGCCAGAAGGGCATTGATCAGAATTCGCCCGAAAGCATCGCGGCGATCAAGGCAGCCATCGAGCGCGGCGAGGTTTCGCGCAAGGGACCGAGCGCCGCCGCCTTTGGCGTTCTTTCCGAAAATCAGGCCTGGGTCGATAAAATGACGACACCTCAGCCCATTGGCGTGTCGCTCACCCCGGTCAAATTGACTGGCGCGCGAGATCGTATTCCCAAGCGCTCCTACATCAGGGCGGGCCGCTACGCGCAGCCCAGCTTCGACCGCTATCTGACCGAGCGCAAGGCCGCGCCGGGATGGAAAACGCATGTGGTCGATTCCGGCCATGACGTCATGGTGGACTATCCGCGCGAGCTGACAAAACTGCTGCTGCAATTTGCGTGACCCAAGTCCGTGGTCCGGCGCAGGGAATCATCGCGGTCTGAAATAAAAGCCCTGAAATAAAAAGGGCCAGCACGAGGCCGGCCCTTCAATCTGTTGAATGAGACGATCAGATCGCTGCGATGACCGCGATCTCGACCGTATATTCAGGCGCTGCGAGCTTGGCCTCGACCGTGGCGCGGGCAGGCGTCTGCCCGGGGACGACCCAGGTGTCCCAGACGGAGTTCATCTGCGGGAAGGTCGAGATATCCGACAGATAGATCGTCGCAGAGAGGACCTTCGTCTTATCGGAACCCGCTTCCATCAGAAGTTCGTCGATGATGCCGACGATCTCTTTGGTCTGATCGGCGACGCTCGCGCCCTTGGTTTTATCCGCGACCTGGCCCGCCAGATAGACGGTGTTTCCATGGACGACGGCCTTGCTCATGCGCGGACCCGCGCCGATGCGACGAATGCTCATGCGATCGAACTTTCTCAGGTTAGAACGACGTCAGGCGGCGGGGAAGCCGGGAATGACGCCAAGGAAATCACGCTTGCCAACTTCCACGCCGTTATTGCGCAGGATGGCGTAGGCGGTGGTGGTGTGGAAATAGAAGTTCGGCATGGCGTAGTGAAGCATATATTCACTGCCGCGCATGGTGATCGAACGCGGCCCCATGGCGAAGGTCACATCCTTGTCCGCATGGGCGTCCACATCGGCGGCCGAGACGGACTCGACGATGGCGAGGGCCTTGGCGAGACGCTCCTTCAGCTGTTCGAAGGTGGTCTCTTCACGCGGCGGAATCGGCGCATCTTTGCCAGCGAGGCGCAGGCAGGGGCCCGAGGCATGGTCGGCGATATACTGGAACTGGCGCACCAGAGGGAACATGTCGGGATAAAGACGATCATTGAGCAGGGCGGCGGGATCGATCTTTTTCGCCGCGCAATGGGCGAGCGTCTTGTCGATCATTTTTTGCGCGCTGTTGATGATTTGCACGAAAACGGGGATCGAGACTGAATGAAGCGACATGTGCCCTCCCGGGGATTGTGACAGGGCGCTAGTGATAGACCAGCGAATGCGCAGCATCAACAGGTCAGTGGGCGCCATCAGGGAGCCGATGACGCCGGCGGGCCTGGAAGCCCTCAAAAGGTGGCGCAGACCTCTCTAAAGTCCTCGCGTCCCCGGTTTAATTATCGCGGCGTAGGATAGCGTGCACTTCTCGCCTATCTGAAAAAGGCTGATGAGATTTTGGTTAGACTTGTCCCACCACTTCCGCAAAGAATAAACGGGTGAGCGCTCATCTGCTTGTGTCGGGCCATATATACCCATGATCGCTCCAGCTAGGTCTGCGCAATCCTTGCCATTCTTCAATTCAAGATGGACCTCTTGAAGCTTATCTGAGAAATCAAAAAGAAAATAAGAGTCGAATTCAAAACGTGTAGAGACGCCTCCCCCAAAATGCGTTCCATGAAGTCTGGACTTCAAAGACCGTTTGTTCATTTTTGGATTTTGTTCTGGAATAATTGTTTGATCCGACGCCGAGATCACTTCCAGTTCGGTCATTCCCCATCTGGTGTACTGCCAATCCGCAAGGGCTGGCGACGCTAATATTCCCAAAACGCCAGCGATGATAAATTTGTACCGCATTGTGAAGATCCTCAAATTTTTTCAGCTCAAATTCCGACATCTCACCCTGCGAGAGGTTGAGAACCTTCCCCTGAAAAGATGGGGCAAGCCACACAAGCTTAACAATAATTGTACTCGTGTCAATCGCCCTGCGCGCCATTCAGCGGATTGGCTGGATCCCAGCCATAGTTCACGGTTTCAAAGCGCATGGCGCGGCTGTCGACCAGTAGCAGGCGGCCCACGAGGTTCTCGCCAAAGCCAGTGAGTTCGCGCAGCACTTCGAGCGCCATCATGGAGCCCAGAACGCCGGTCAGCGCGCCCAGCACGCCAGCTTCCGCGCAGGCGGGGATGGCGCCTGCGGGTGGGGCTTCGGGAAAGATGCAGCGGTAGGTGGGATTCGGCTTGCCCTGCGCATCGCGCTCGAAGGGGCGCAATGTGGTGAGCGAGCCATCGAAGGCGCCGACGGCCGCTGTCACCAGAGGGCGCGCCTCATAGAAGCAGGCGTCGGAGACCGCATAGCGCGTGGCGAAATTGTCGGAGCCATCCGCGACGAGATCATAGGCGCGCACGAGTTCGCGCGCATTGGCGGCGTCAAGGCGCTGGGGATGCATGGTGAGCGTCACATGGGGGTTGAGCCGCGCCACGGCCTCTTTGGCGCTTTCGACCTTTAGGCGTCCGATGTCGGCGCTCGTATGCAGCACCTGCCGCTGCAGATTGGAGAGCGAAACCGTATCGTCATCGACGACGCCGATATGTCCGACCCCTGCGGCCGCCAGATACTGGATCAAAGGCGAGCCAAGCCCGCCCGCGCCGATCACCAGCACGCGAGCAGCTTTCAGCTTCTGCTGACCTGGCCCGCCTACGCCATGAAGGACGATGTGGCGGGCGTAGCGTTCGATCTCGTCAGAGGAGAGGGGTGAAGTCATGAAACACCCTTACCAGCCTGCGCCTGCCCTGACGAGCGCGCTCGTCATCCGCCCGAAGGCGGGGCGGGCTTGTAATGGCGCGCCATCAAGATGGCGATGCCGCAACCGATGGCGAAGGGCAGCGCGGCGAATGCATATAGCTGGTCTGTCGGTAATTGGCGGGCGATGAGGACGCCGCCCACGATGGGGCCGACCACTGAGCCAAGCCGCCCGATACCCAAAGCTGCGCCCGAGCCGGTGGAGCGCACGGCGGTTGGATAGAGGATGCCCGATAGAGCATTGATCGAGAACTGCACGCCAAGGCAGCACACCCCGGCGAGAAACTGCAATGCGAAGATCAAACCCTCCGCCTGCATCACCGCCGCCTGTCCGATGCCCGCCACCACCGGAACCGCAACTCCCAAAAGGATGGCGACGGGGATGACGCCATATCGTTCCATCAGACGGAACCAGAAAAAGGCCAGTCCTGCGAAGACGCCGCCGAACTGCAGCAGCACCCCCGCCAGCGCGGCCTTGGATGGGTCGATCTTCGCCGCCTGAAGCACGACGGGCGTCCACCCCAGCAAGAAGAAATAGCCCATGAGATTGACGATGAAGAGAAGCCACAGCAACGGCGTGAGAACAGCCAGCGGTCCTTCAAAAAGCGCCTTCAGCAAGCCGCCGCGCTTATGCTCTTCGGTCACGACGAAAGTCGCGTTGGCGTCTATCGGCTTATCCGTTCCCATCTGCGAGAGGATCTGCGCGACCTGCGCTTCCCCGCCGCCTTTCAGAACAAGATATTTCACCGATTCCGGCAGCATCCAAACGCATAGCAACGAGACCAGAATGGGCAATGCGCCGCCCACCTGGAAGATCACTTGCCAGCCATGCTGGGCGACAAGGGTCGCCGCTACGACACCCGGCAATGCGCCGCCGAAAGCTACGCCCGTGAAGGTGAAGATGATGATCGCGGCGCGATAGCGCGCCGGCGCCAGTTCTGAAATCAGCGCAGTCACATTCGGCAGAAGGCCCCCAATGCCAAGGCCTGCGATGAAGCGCAGCGCCATGATCTGCTCAGGGCCGGATGCGGCCGCAGTCAACCACGTGAACACGCCGAAAAGGAAGCAGGAGGCGATGATCGCAGTCTTGCGTCCGAACCGGTCGCCCATCCAGCCGAAGATGGGCGAGCCGAACAGGATGCCCACGAGACTCGCCGCGATCATGCGGCCGACGACATTGGGATCCGTTATGCCAAAATCGCGGGTGATGCCGGGCGCGGCAAAGCCAATGGCGGCGATATCAAACCCATCCGCCACCACGAGCAGAAAGGTGATGATGACAAGGCGCGTGATGAAACCACCTGTGCGGCCCTCGTCGATCATGCGTGAGACGTCGATCGTCTGATTGCTCATATTCACCCCCCTGATTTTTTTGTAGCGCCCGTCGTCCGTCAGCCCCCGCTCACGGGGAGTATCAACGACGAGGGATGCTCGACGCTGTGATGGATCGTGTCGCGTCCGGTTTTGTCGGGACGATAGAAATGCGGCCACAACTGTTCGGAGACTGGCGAGTCTCCATTGACGATCTCCAGACGGATGCGGTGCCCCTGTTTGAAGAGATAGGCCATCGGCTCGATGCTGATCTCGAATTTGTAGATCTGGCCCGGGTTGATTGGCTCTTCGCGATCATGGGGATGGTAGGGCTCCATCTCGGTCGATCGGGCCGGATCGATCGCCCGATGCGAGGCGCGCAGCCAACCGCGCGAAACGACTTCGGCGAAAGGATTGACGCCTTTGGCGCGATCTTCGCCTGCTTGCGGAAACTGGTCGCTCACCTTGATGAAGAAGTCAGTATTCGTCGCGCTGGAGGAAGCGAACAGCTCCATCTTGATGGGACCCGCGATTTCAAGATCGGACGCCAGCGGCGCGCTCGTAAAGGTAAGCACGCGCCGCACAGGATCAAAGCCGCTCGCCGGTCCCTGCGGGCCGAATCCAACCACGCCTGCGACCCAACCGGGATTGGGATAGTCGTAACTCGTCGCCGCCTCGCCTGCGGGGCTTTCCTTGGCGAGCCCGCCATCATTCAGCGAGGTTACGCTGGCGGAGGGATTGGCGTTGAGCAGCCAACGCTCATAGCGCACGTTTTCAGGCGGCCAGGTCTGCGCGCTGCGCATGATCTGCGAACCGCGCACGGCGTATTGCACCGGCGGGCGGTCCTCATATTCGGTTTTCAGCCCTTTGAGATAATGGTCGTAGAAGGGCAGAAGAACCTTTTCGTGAAACTCCACATTGGCGAATTCCGCAGCAGCGCCCCACGCGTTGGGCGCCCCTGACATGCGCATTTTCTTTGGGCCCTGCGCGTTGCGGTAGCCGTCGATGACGCCGCGCACATGGATGAACATTTTTGACCACACGCCCGAGCAATAGATCGGAACCTTGATCTGGTCCTGAACTTCCCGCGCGCATCGCTCTTTCCAGAAATCGTCATAGAGCGGGTGCGCCGCCATCATGGCCGTAAGATCAGTCTCCTGCTCGCGCGCCGGACCTTCGGCTGGAAAGCGGTTGATGAAGCGATTTTGATACCACCAGTAGCCGGGAAAAAAGTCACCGGGAATGCCGCCGTTGTAGCAATTGGCGCGGTAGGGATCGGCGAGCCCGTCATGCGCGCCAAGGCACTTGAGCGCCGGTGGGTTCTGCGCGCCCATGAACCATTGCAACATGCAGTAATAGGATTGTCCGATGCCGCCCACGCGACCATTGGACCAGGGCTGGGCGCCGACCCACTCAATGGCGTCGTAGAGGTCTTCCTGTTCCTTGCGGTCAAGAAAACCGAAATGGCCGCCCGAGCGGCCGCTGCCGCGCACATCCAGATGCACATAGGCGTAGCCCTGCGTCATGTACCAATCGATAGGACCGGTCTCGCGCCACAGGAATTGCGGACTGGCGGCAAGGATATTGTTATCGAAACGATAGGGGGAAGCTGCGAAAAGCGCCGGAAACGGCCCCGCGCCTTGGGGCATGTAAACGGCCGCAGCAAGTTCGGTTCCATCGCGCGCCGTAATCGTGACGATCTTCGGGCGTGTATTCGTCATGTCGCTTCCCCCCGGAGGCTCTATTTACCTTTGAAGAAAGTAGTATCAGACCGATCAAGCTTCGCAAGTCACGCGATCGCGACGACGCTCGCGCTTTCGCCTGCCGCCCACCTCAGCTAAATGAGAGGTTGGAGGTATCCATTGCGTCTGTCCCTGATCTTGCTTCTTGCGCTGACTCTCGTGACAGGAACGCTGTTCGCCCTGTGGCCGGAGCTCGACCTCATGGGCGCGGCCTTGTTTCATTCGCCGGACGGCTTTGCTGGCGATGGCCCTTTGCTGAAGGCGCTGCGCGCGACGCTGTTTTATCTTCCGGCCATCATTATGTCGGCTGTCGCCGCCCTTTGGATCGCGGCCCGGCTGGGTGCTCCCGTACCCGCGCGCCTGCGACCGCGTGGCCGCAGCATCGCATTTCTCGCGCTCACTCTGGCGCTTGGACCCGGGCTCTTGGTCAATGTCATGCTGAAGGACCATTGGCATCGCCCGAGGCCGGTTCAGGTGAAGGAGTTCGGCGGGCCGCTTGAGTTCCGCCCCTGGAATCGCCTCGATGGAGGCTGCGCCAAGAACTGCTCTTTCGTCTCGGGCGAAACCTCGGGCGCCTTCTGGCTGGTTGCCCCAGCGAGCCTCGCCCCGCCGCCCCTGCGTCTGCCCGCCATCGCGGTCGCGCTCGGCGTCGGGGCGCTGACCGGCGGCTTGCGCGTGGCTTTCGGCGGGCATTTCCTGTCCGACGCCATTATGTCGGGGCTTTTAACCCTGCTTCTCATCGTCCTGCTGCGAAGGTTCATCCTCGGGCCTGACAGGCAAGGCTTGCGCGACAGCGATCCGCCTCTATAGTCCGCGCCGATCATAGCCGCCGCGCGGCCCCAATGACGAGTTTCAATCTATGGCCCAGAAAGACATCAAGCGCGTCGTCCTCGCCTATTCGGGCGGCCTCGACACTTCCATCATCCTGAAGTGGCTGCAGACCACCTATGCCTGCGAGGTCGTGACCTTCACCGCCGATCTCGGTCAGGGCGAGGAGCTGGAGCCTGCCCGCAAGAAGGCGGAGCTGCTCGGCATCAAGCCCGAACATATCTTCATCGAGGATCTGCGCGAGGAATTCGTGCGGGACTATGTGTTCCCGATGTTCCGCGCCAATGCGCAATATGAAGGGCTCTATCTTCTGGGCACCTCCATCGCCCGCCCCCTGATCGCCAAGAAGCAGATCGAGATCGCCCGTATGGTGGGCGCCGACGCCGTGTCCCATGGGGCGACCGGCAAGGGCAACGATCAGGTTCGCTTTGAGCTTGGCTATTACGCGCTGGAGCCCGAGATCAAGGTCATCGCGCCCTGGCGCGAATGGGACATGAAGAGCCGCGAACAGCTGATCGCCTTCGCTGAAGAGCACCAGATCCCCATCGCCAAGGACAAGCGCGGCGATGCGCCTTTCTCGGTCGACGCCAACCTTCTGCATTCCTCGTCCGAGGGCAAGGTGTTGGAAGATCCCTGGGTCGAGCCGCCGGAATATGTGCATATGCGCACCATTTCGCCCGAGGACGCGCCTGATGTCGTCACCGAAATCGTGATCGATTTCGAAAAGGGCGATCCTGTCGCGGTCGATGGGGTGAAAATGTCCCCCGCGACCCTTCTGACCAAGCTGAACGAACTGGGCAAGGCCAACGGCATCGGCCGCCTCGACCTTGTCGAGAACCGTTTCGTGGGCATGAAGTCGCGCGGCGTCTATGAGACCCCCGGCGGTACGATCCTGCTCGAAGCCCATCGTGGCATCGAATCCATCACCCTCGACCGCGGCGCAGCCCATCTCAAGGATGAGCTCATGCCGAAATATGCCGAGCTGATCTACAACGGCTTCTGGTTCTCCCCGGAGCGCGAGATGCTGCAGGCCCTCATCGACCGCAGCCAGGAGCTGGTGACCGGCCGCGTCCGGCTCAAGCTCTACAAGGGCAATGTGCGCGTGGTGGGCCGTCAGTCCCCATATTCGCTCTATGATCAGGACCTCGTGACCTTTGAGGAGGGCGCCGTGGCCTATGATCACCGCGATGCGGCGGGCTTCATCAAGCTCAACGCCCTGCGGCTGCGCACGCTGGGCAAGCGGGATCGTAAGACCGGACGCTGACGCTCCCATCGGGAACT
>CANBVC010000125.1 GCA_947372795.1 Beijerinckiaceae bacterium | reverse complement strand
TCGACCGGTGGATCGTCAGGGCCATCGACAATGAGAAGGCCATAAACGCCCCGGCCCTTTTGCTCCGCCGCATGGGGAAAAATTGATGGGCGATACCAGTAGGTTCCCGCGTCCGGCGCGGTGAAGCGGATGTCCATCCGCTCGCCCGGGGCCACGGGCGACTGCGTCAGCCCCACGGCTCCATCCATGGGATTGGCGATCCGCACCCCCTGCCAATGGAGTGCGACAGGCTGGTTCAGGTTATTGATAAGACGGACGAAAACAACTTCGCCCTGTTTGACCCGCAGAACCGGGCCGGGAACACCGCCATTGATGGTCCAGACTTCGGTTTCGGCTGCTTCCGTCAGCGACAGCTTACCCGGCCGCAAGTTCAGCAACACGGGCTCGGCCATGTCGGCGCGCGTCTCAATCGGGCAGAGGAGGGCCGAAGCGATCAGCGCGCGGCGGGTGAGGGGCATGAGAGGCTTCCGGTTTCGGCGCTCTTTATAGGTGGGCCGCGCCTGCAGGGCGAGGGCGGTTCTTGTCCTGCTTTTGGTCGGTGACCAGGACTTTAACCAAGTCTTCAACATCGGTTCAGTCAATTCGGGACACTTTTTTGCTGCATCCCCCGTCAACCATTGCTATAGAGCGGCGCTCGCCGGTGAAAACCGGTGAGAGCGGTCCTGTGCGGGCGCCAGTTGCGGGCGTGGCGGAATTGGTAGACGCAGTGGATTTAGGTTCCACCGCCGTGAGGTGTGGGGGTTCGAGTCCCTTCGCCCGCACCAGCGCCCGGCACATGTACGCGTGACAATTTCAATAAAGGTTCCGGGCCAAGACGCCCGGTCTAGTACATTCGGAAGGCGACCAAGATGCAGGTGACCGAAACCCTCTCCCAGGGCCTGAAGCGCGCGTATAAAGTTGTGCTGCCCGCGAAGGACCTCGCTGCCCGCCTCGAGGGTCAGCTCGCCGAGATGAAGACCAAGGCGCGGATCAATGGCTTCCGCCCCGGCAAGGTGCCGGTGTCCTATCTCAAGCGCGTTTACGGTAAGTCCGTGATGGCCGAGATGATGCAGGAGGCCGTCACCGAGGCCAATCGCAAGATCGTCGAGGACAACAAACTGCGCCTCGCCCATGAGCCCAAGATCGATTTCCCCACTGATCAGGCCGAGGTGGAGAAGGCTTTGGCCGCCGAAGGCGACCTCGTCTACACCGTCAGCATCGAAATTCTGCCCACCTTCGAGATTGGCTCTTTCGCCGATGTCGAGCTTGAGCGTCCGGTCCTTAAGGTCACCGACGCCGAGGTGGATGAGGCCATGAAGCGCCTTGCCGACCGTCACCGCAGCTTCACCCCCCGCGAGGCGGGCGCTGAGGCCCAGTCCGGCGACCAGACGACCATTGATTTCGTCGGCAAGATCGACGACGTCGCTTTCGAGGGCGGTTCGGGCGAGGATACCGATCTTGTCCTCGGCTCCAACATGTTCATCCCCGGCTTCGAGGATCAGCTGATTGGCGCCAAGGCTGGCGAAGAGCGCAAGGTCAATGTGGCGTTCCCCGCGGAGTATGGCGCGGCGAACCTTGCCGGCAAGTCGGCCGTGTTCGATGTCACTGTGAAGGCTGTTTCGGCTCCTGGCGAGGTCGAGTTCAACGATGAATTCGCCAAGGGCTTCGGCATGGAAGACATCGAGAAGCTGAAGGAAGCCGTTCGCGGCAACCTGCAGGGCGAATATGACCGCATGTCGGCTGAAAAGCTGAAGCGCGCCCTGCTCGACGCCCTCGACAAGCGCTACAGCTTCGAGCTGCCCGAGACCCTCGTGGATCAGGAATTCGACGGCATCTGGCGTCAGGTCGAGGCCGAGCAGCAGCGTTCGGGCAAGAGCTTCGCTGACGAAAACACCACCGAAGAGGCGGCCCGAGCTGAATATCGCGGCATCGCCGAGCGCCGCGTCCGCCTCGGCCTTCTGCTCGCCGAAGTCGGCGAAAAGGCCGAGATCAAGATCTCGGACGACGATATGTCGGCAGCCCTTGTCGAGCGCGTGCGTCAGTTCCCCGGTCAGGAAAAGGCGATCTGGGACTATTACCGCAACAATCAGGAAGCGCTGGCCTCTGTCCGCGCTCCTCTCTTCGAGGCCAAGGTTGTCGAGCACATCGTCAGCCAGTCCAAGGTGACTGAGAAAGAGGTCTCCAAGGACGAGCTGATGAAGCAGGATGAGGACGGCGCCGCCGCCTGATTCTCATACTCCCAGGCAAGGGATTGATCGCGGGGACGTCGTAAGGCGTCCCCGCACCCTTTTCGAACTCGTGCTTGATGACTATGTTGCTACACAGGCCTTCGGCGCGTCGCGTGCGTGATTCGCCAAGGACATTCAGGCTAGGGACATTCAGGAATGCGTGACCATATCGACCTCTGGAACAGTTTCGTCATCCCTTCGGTCGAGGAGACCACGTCGCGCGGGTCCTATCGCTACGACATTTTCTCCCGTCTGCTCAAAGAGCGCATCGTCTTTTTGGCGGGGCCCGTGGATGACCAGTCCGCAACCCTCGTGGTCGCGCAGCTTCTGTTCCTCGAAGCAGACAACCCCAAACGCGAAATCTCCTTTTATATCAACAGCCCCGGTGGCGTGGTGACGGCGGGCCTGTCGATCTACGACACGATGCAGTTCATCCGTTGCCCGGTTTCCACGCTTTGCGTCGGTCAGGCGGCCTCCATGGGCTCGCTGCTGCTGTGCGCGGGTCAGCCAGAAATGCGCTTCAGCCTGCCGAACTCGCGCATCATGGTTCACCAGCCCTCCGGCGGCTTCCAGGGCCAGGCTTCTGACATCCTGCGCCACGCCGAAGACATCATGAAGATCAAGCGGCGGTTGAACGAGATCTATGTGAAGCATACGGGGCAGGATTACGAGACCATCGAGAAGACGCTTGATCGTGACCACTTCATGTCAGCCGATGAGGCTCAGGCGTTTGGTCTGGTCGACAAGGTGCTCGACAAGCGCCCTGATGACACCGAGGCGAAAGCCTAAAGGATTGGTGCCGGTTTCGCGCGGTCAGGGCTGGCGGTAATCAGTCCCTTGATTTTTCGCCGATTTCACGGTGGCGCTTGATCCTGCGGCCATACCGTGTTTGCATCGCGTAGCTGCTTCGGAAGCTGAAGCTCTGCGGCAGGGCGATGGGACAGCAGGGGAGCTGGACGAGTTGTCAGGTGATCCCCGACTCGTCCGGGCCCGAAAGAGGCGGCGGTCTACGATTTGTTAGGCCGGAGCCTATATCAACAGCGACCGGACCGGGTTTTTTCCCAGGCGAGGTCCGCACGGAGACTATGATGGCCAGATCTGAGGGCGACTCGAAGAACACGCTCTACTGCTCATTCTGTGGGAAGAGCCAGCACGAAGTTCGCAAGCTGATCGCCGGTCCGACCGTGTTCATCTGCGACGAATGCGTCGAGCTGTGCATGGACATCATCCGCGAAGAGAACAAGTCATCGCTGGTGAAAAGCCGTGACGGCATCCCCACGCCCCGCGAAATCTGTAAGGTTCTCGATGACTATGTGATTGGTCAGTTTCAGGCCAAGCGCGTTCTCTCGGTGGCCGTCCACAATCATTACAAGCGCCTGAACCACGCGACCAAGCATCAGGACGTGGAGTTGGCGAAGTCCAACATCCTGCTGATCGGCCCCACCGGCTCCGGCAAGACCCTGCTCGCCCAGACGCTGGCGCGCATCCTCGACGTGCCCTTCACCATGGCCGACGCTACGACCCTGACCGAAGCTGGTTATGTGGGCGAGGATGTCGAGAACATCATCCTGAAGCTGCTGCAGGCGTCGGATTATAATGTGGAGCGCGCCCAGCGCGGCATCGTCTATATCGACGAGATCGACAAGATCAGCCGCAAGTCCGACAATCCCTCCATCACCCGCGACGTGTCGGGCGAGGGCGTCCAGCAGGCGCTGCTCAAGATCATGGAAGGCACGGTCGCCAGCGTGCCTCCCCAGGGTGGGCGCAAGCATCCCCAGCAGGAGTTCCTGCAGGTGGATACGACCAACATCCTGTTCATCTGCGGCGGCGCCTTCGCCGGCCTTGAGAAGATCATTTCTTCGCGCGGCAAGGGCACTTCGATGGGCTTCGGCGCCAAGGTTCAGTCCGCTGAAGAGCGGCGAACCGGCGAAGTGTTCCGTCAGGTCGAGCCTGAAGATCTGCTGAAATTCGGCTTGATCCCGGAATTCGTGGGTCGTCTGCCAGTCATCGCGACCCTTGAGGACCTCGACGAAGAGGCCCTGAAGAAGATCCTCATCGATCCCAAGAATGCGCTGGTGAAACAGTATCAGCGCCTCTTCGAGATGGAGAACACCGAACTCACCTTCCAGGACGAGGCGCTCAACGTCATCGCCCGCAAGGCGATCGAGCGGCGCACCGGAGCCCGTGGGTTGCGCTCCATCATGGAAAGCATCCTTCTCGATACGATGTTCGACCTGCCCGGTCTGGAAGGGGTCGAGCAAGTGGTCATTGGACCCGAAGTGGTCGATGGCAAGGCGCGGCCGCTCTATATCTATTCCGAACGCGCGGAAAAGTCGGGCGCAAGCGCCTGATCTTTGACCGTTCAAGATCAAAGCCCCGGAGCGAATCCGGGGCTTTTTCCTTGAGCCCGGGCCATCTGTCGCCCTTGCGGAAGCGAGCAAAGGCGAATTGCGACGGCTCAGGTGCTCGGATGGGGCCGCCTTCGTCTATTTGACGCTGTTGAAATGCGTGGATAGGCCCCCCATCTCGTATTCTGATCATGAGAGGCGGCTTTTAGGCCTCTCGCCGTGGGCGTAAATTCGCGGCAGTCGAGTCGATTTGTCGCGGCTCGTTCTTTGCGGATTGACGTCCTACCCCGTGATTGGCCATGCTGCTGATTCGGGGTCTGGACCCGGATAGGAAGCACATGACCAGTCATAAGCGCGTCCCAGCAAAACCCGGCAATGTCGAGAGCTACCCTGTTCTACCGTTGCGCGATATCGTCGTTTTTCCGCACATGATCGTGCCGCTTTTCGTCGGCCGCGAAAAATCCATCCGCGCCCTCGAAGAGGTGATGAAGGCGGACAAGTTCATTCTGCTCGCGACCCAGCAGAACGCCGCTGACGATGATCCAGCCACCGAATCGATCTTCAAGACCGGAACTCTCGCCTCGGTGCTGCAGCTGTTGAAGCTGCCCGACGGCACGGTGAAGGTGCTTGTTGAAGGCGCTGCTCGCGCCGTCGTCACGGCCTACACGCGCACGGACGAGTATTACGAGGCTGACGCCGCCGTCATCGCCGACGATATCGCCGATCCCGTCGAGGTTGAGGCGCTCGGTCGCTCGGTGGTGAGCGAGTTCGAAGGCTATGTGAAGCTCAACAAGAAGGTGTCGCCCGAAGTGGTCGCCGCCGTCGGTCAGATCGACGACTTCTCCAAGCTCGCCGACACCGTCGCTTCGCATCTCGCGATCAAGATTTCCGACAAGCAGCAGATTCTCGAGACGACCTCTGTCGCCAAGCGCCTTGAAAAGTGTCTGGGCCTGATGGAGAGCGAAATTTCAGTGCTGCAGGTCGAAAAGCGCATCCGCACGCGCGTGAAGCGCCAGATGGAGAAGACCCAGCGCGAATATTATCTGAATGAGCAGATGAAGGCCATTCAGAAGGAGCTGGGAGACGAGGACGGCAAGGACGACCTTTCCGAAATCGAAGAGCGCATCAAGAACACCAAGCTCTCGAAAGAGGCGCGCGATAAGGCGCAAGCCGAACTTAAGAAGCTGCGCCAGATGTCGCCCATGTCGGCGGAAGCGACCGTCGTGCGTAACTATCTCGACTGGCTGCTCTCCATTCCGTGGGGCAAGCGCAGCAAGGTGAAGAAGGACATCGCTGCCGCTGAAGAGGTGCTGAACGCTGATCACTTCGGGCTTGAGAAGGTCAAGGAGCGCATTCTTGAATATCTCGCGGTCCAGCAGCGCGCCAACAAGCTCACGGGTCCGATTCTGTGCCTCGTCGGTCCTCCCGGCGTAGGTAAGACCTCTCTTGGCAAGTCGATCGCCAAGGCCACGGGGCGGGAGTTCGTGCGCATGTCGCTTGGCGGCGTTCGAGACGAAGCGGAGATCCGCGGGCATCGGCGCACCTATATTGGCTCCATGCCAGGCAAGATCATCCAGTCCATGCGCAAGGCGAAGACCGCCAATCCACTCTTCCTGCTCGACGAAATCGACAAGATGGGCATGGATTTCCGTGGCGATCCGTCGTCCGCGCTTTTGGAAGTGCTCGATCCCGAGCAGAACCAGACCTTTAGCGACCATTATCTTGAGGTCGACTACGACCTTTCGAACGTCATGTTCGTGACCACGGCCAATACGCTGAACATCCCTGCGCCCCTGATGGACCGCATGGAGATCATCCGTATCGCTGGCTACACTGAGGACGAGAAGGTCGAGATCGCCCGCAAGCATCTCATTCCCGTCGCTGTGCCCAAGCACGGCCTCGCTCCAAAGGAATGGTCTATCGACGACGAGGCGCTGCTGACCCTGATTCGCCGCTACACCCGTGAAGCGGGCGTGCGTAATCTTGAGCGTGAAATCTCCAACCTCGCCCGCAAGGCGGTGAAGGAAATTCTGACGACCAAGAAGAAGAAGGTCGCTGTGACCAATGACAATGTTGGCGATTATCTGGGCGTAGCGAAATACCGCTTCGGTGAAGCGGAGACGGACGATCAGGTGGGCGCGGTGACAGGTCTCGCCTGGACCGAAGTCGGGGGCGAATTGCTGACCATCGAAGGCGTGATGATGCCCGGTAAGGGCCGCATGACGGTGACGGGCAATCTCAAGGACGTGATGAAGGAGTCGATCTCAGCGGCGGCGTCTTACGTCCGCTCGCGCGCTGTCGATTTCGGCATCGAGCCTCCGCTATTCGAGCGTCGCGACATCCATGTGCACGTGCCTGAAGGCGCTACGCCCAAGGATGGCCCCTCCGCAGGCATCGCCATGGCCACGACCATTGTGTCGCTTCTGACAGGCATTCCCGTGCGCCGTGATATCGCCATGACCGGTGAAGTTACGCTGCGTGGCCGGGTGCTGCCCATTGGCGGGCTGAAGGAAAAGCTGCTCGCAGCCTTGCGCGGCGGTTTGAAGAAGGTTCTGATCCCGCAAGACAACGCCAAGGATCTGGCGGATATTCCAGCGAATGTGAAGAACGCCCTGGAAATCGTGCCGGTCTCACGCATGGATGAGGTGCTCAAGCATGCGCTGGTGCGCCTGCCGACGCCGATCGTCTGGGAAGAGGAGGCCCCTGTGAAGGGCGCCGCCTCCGCGCTCCCGGATGAGGATCAGTCGGGCGTCGTCGCTCACTGAAGCCGGTCTACGAAAAGAAAGCCGCAGAGTTGATTCTCTGCGGCTTTTTGCGTTTTTGCGGCTTGCATAGGAGGGCTTTGCCCTGTAGCACCCGGGTCGAGCCGAGAGCTGTGCATTATGGGTACAGGCCCCCGGCGCCGCGCTCGTTAGCGAGTCGGCCACTAGTGCCATCAACAGGAAGACCAAGACATGAACAAGACGGAACTCGTCGACCACATCGCTGGGCGCACGGAAACCACCAAGGCCGAAGCCGCCGCCGCTCTTGAAGCTGTGCTCGATGGCATCACCACCGCTCTGAAGAAGGGCGACGAAGTGCGCCTCGTGGGCTTTGGCACTTTCTCCGCCAAGCATCGCGCCGAGGCCAAGGGCCGCAATCCGACCACCGGCGCTGAAATCACGATCCCGGCTTCGAACAACGCCCGTTTCAAGACCGGCGCTGCTCTGAAGGCCGAACTGAACAAGAAGTAAGTGGCGATTGACCGCACGTTTTGGGCGGCCATCGCGGCCGCCCTTTTTCGTGGGGGCTTGCACAACAGGCCGGGGCCTGTCTAAAACCTCGCTCGGGGGCGGTTAGCTCAGTTGGTAGAGCGCCTGCTTTACACGCAGGATGTCGGCGGTTCGAGACCGTCACCGCCCACCAAACCCCTGCTGCGACAGACGCCGCCAGCTCAGGGCGTCTTCGGTCCCCGTCCTGAACGTGCTTGGGGCCGAGGCGGGATGCATCGCGCCGCCGCGTGCGGTCCTGCTCCGTGATGCGGCGCCGCTAAGAACAAAAGCATCGTGAAGTGGCGTCAGAAGGTCTTGTTGGGCCGCTACGATTGTATCGTTGACGCGTTGTCATTCGCCATAGGCGCGGCGAACTGATAGCAATGCACCATCCCGGGCGTTTCGCCGGTCGACACAGGAGACCGATATGGCCAAGGGGCAGATGAAAGCCAATAAAGAAGCCAAGAAGCCAAAGGCTGACAAGGATAAACCGAAGGGCGGGGCCTCCGCCTACAAGCTCGCGCAGGGCAAAGGCGAGTCCGCGGTCAGCTCGTTAGTCAAGAAGTCATAATATTGAAGGACATGGGCTTTGGCTCATGTCCTAATCCATCTCTCTGCGCCTCGCGGCCTAACCGGAACGCGATGGCCTTGGCGTCAGTTGTCAATCGACGCCCGACGCCACTTCGCCCAACCTCAACGGTTGGTCTGGCGGTCGCGCTAGCGGAGAGACCCGGACGTGACCAGAACTACGCTGTCAAAGGCTGCCTCCACAGGCGTCCGACCCAACGGCGACCGCAAGCCGCTGATCGTGGATCTGGCCCTTCAGGGTGGCGGCGCCCACGGCGCCTTCACCTGGGGCGTTCTTGACCGCATTCTCGAAGAGGATTGGCTGGTCATAGACGCAATATCCGGCACCTCGGCAGGCGCCATGAACGCCGCCGTGCTGGCTTCTGGCTATACGAGAGGCGGGCGAGAGGGCGCCCGGCAGGCGCTTGGGGATTTCTGGCGCAAGGTGGCGGAGTCCGCCCGGTTCAGCCCGTTCAAGCGCAGTCCGCTTGATGTGCTGCTTGGACGCTGGACGCTGGACAACTCGCCGCTCTTCGTGGCGATGGACATGATGTCCCGTGTTGTCTCCCCCTATAGCCTTCAGCTCGGCGGCGCTAACCCGCTGGAGGATATCCTTGCCCAGTCCATCGACGTCGA
>CANBVC010000124.1 GCA_947372795.1 Beijerinckiaceae bacterium | reverse complement strand
CGCTGGGCTGTGGCCTATACGTTACGCGGCGATGCGGTTTTCGCCGCGCCCCGCCGATGGCCCCGCCACTTGCTTGACGCCTTTGCGCTCGATCTTGGGGGCTATTGACGTCGGGCGGGCGCCGTGTCGATGTTCGCGCCCTGAACGGCCGATTGCAGAGGAAGCCACATGAGCCTGAAGGTTGCGGTCCAGATGGACCCTGTCGAGCGCATCAATATTGCGGGCGATTCCACATTCGCGCTCATGCTGGAAGCGCAGGCGCGTGGCCATGAGCTGACCTATTACACTCCCGACAAGCTCTCCATGCGCGATGGGCGAATCATCGCCAGCGCCCAGAAGCTGACGGTGCGCGATGTGGTCGGCGACCATTGCACCCTTGGCGACGCCGGCGTGATCGATCTTGGGGATGTGGACGTGGTGCTGCTGCGTCAGGACCCGCCTTTTGATCTCGCTTATGTCACGACGACCCATCTGCTGGAGCGCATCCACCCAGAGACTCTCGTCGTCAATGATCCTTCGAGCGTGCGCAATGCGCCCGAAAAGCTCTTCGTGATGAAGTTCCCCGAGCTCATGCCCCCGACGCTCATCACCCGCGATCGCGACCAGATCGAGAGCTTCCGCGCCGAGCATGGCGATGTCGTGATGAAGCCGCTTTACGGCAACGGCGGGGCGGCTGTGTTCAAGGTCTCGCGCGAAGATCCGAATTTCGGCTCGCTGTTCGATCTCTTCTCCGTAACCTTCCGTGAGCCCTGGGTGGTGCAGCGTTTCCTGCCGCGCGTCACCGAAGGCGACAAGCGCATCATTCTCGTCGATGGCGAGCCTGCGGGGGCGGTGAACCGCGTGCCTGCGGCCAACGACATCCGCTCCAATATGGTGCGCGGCGGCGCGGCGCGGCCGACCGATCTGACCAAGCGCGAGCTCGAAATCTGCGAGGCCATCGGGCCGGACCTGAGGCGGATGGGCCTCATCTTCGTGGGGATCGACGTGATCGACGGAAATCTCACCGAGATCAACGTCACCTCGCCCACGGGCCTTCGCGCCATCAAGCGTCTGGGCGGCCCTGACATCGCGGCGACCATCTGGGACGCCATCGAAGCCAAGCTGTGAGGCAGGGCCTGCGGTGGCTGCTTGCTGCGGCGCTCGCAGCCTTCGCCTGTTCTGCACAGGCGCAGACGCTCTATCGCTGGACGCAATATGTCCCAGGTGGGCTTGAGGCGCGGGCGATCACCCGCGACGCCCAATGTCCGCAGGCGCGCATCGACCGGCGCGCGACCCCCATGCGGGTTCGCGCCGATCGTAACGAAGCCTTTCCGGTGCTTGCCTGCGCCCTGACGATTCCGCGCGGCGCGAAAGCCGTCGAGATCGCGGGCGAGGCTCTGCCGCTCCCCAAGGCGCGCGCCGATCACATCCTTGTGCTGGGCGATACGGGGTGCCGGGTCACCCGCCTCTATAACCAGTCCTGTAACGACCCCGCCGACTGGCCCTTCGCAGCAGGGGCGCGTACCGAGGCTGGAACAACGCCAGATGTGATCGTGCATGTGGGCGATATGCACTATCGTGAAACCGCCTGCCGTCCTTGGAACGATGGCTGCGCAAATACGCCCCACGGCGATACATGGGCCGTCTGGGAAAGCGATTTCTTCGCCCCCGCCAAGCCGCTGCTCGCCGCGGCTCCGCTCGTGATGGTGCGCGGCAACCATGAGACCTGCGGGCGCGGCGGCAAGGGCTGGAGCCGGTTTCTCGACCCCTATCCCCTGGTTTCGAACTCCGGCTGCCTGCGGCCCGGCGCGCCTTTCGTGGTCGATCTTGGCGGTCTGTCACTGGTGGTGATGGATGTTTCCGAGGCCGGGGAAGGCGCGAAGCGTGAGGCGCAGGTCGCGCGGTTTCGCGCTCAGTTTCAATCACTTGAGGGGCTTGCGCCGCAAGGCCCCGTCTGGCTCGCCATGCATCGGCCCATCCGGGCGGCGGCTCTGGCGGCGCTTGGCTATGTGACGGGGCAGAACAAGGTTCTGGCCGAGGCCTCGCAAAACGCCATGCCCGCAAGGGTTGCGGGGATCCTTTCGGGACATATCCATACTTTTCAGGTGCTTGCCTACGAGGATCTGCCGGCGCAGCTCGTCGCAGGCCATTCGGGCGCCGAGCTGCACTG
The DNA here is from genome assembly GCA_947372795.1 of Beijerinckiaceae bacterium. Classification (GTDB taxonomy): domain Bacteria; phylum Pseudomonadota; class Alphaproteobacteria; order Rhizobiales; family Beijerinckiaceae; genus Terripilifer. Next base: position 6,923 of record CANBVC010000124.1, on the reverse strand, counting down.
GACCGCCCCGGAGGACGTTACGGGCCTTACGATCGAAGGCGCCAGAGTGGTTTCGGGCACAGGGCGGGCGGGCGTGCATGGCTTCGTGACCCTGACGCGCGAGGGCGCTGGCGCCGATGGGTGGCGGCTTGAGAACCATGACATTTCCGGCAGGGTGCTGGACCAATGTCGGATGACGAAGCGCCAACTTGTCTGTTGAGCGCAGTAGAAGTCATTCAAATCGGTGATAGAAAGGGATCATGAGCCAAACAACCAGCCCAGCCGTTCCCCAACCGGCCTCCACCCGCCGCGCCGCCCGCAAGGTCGAGGCCGCGCAAGTCATCGATCGCAAAGCGCTGGACGCGCAGATCGACGCCCTTGCGCACGACCATGCGGGAAATGCGGATGGGCTGCGCAAGGCGGCGGTGACCGCATTTCTGCGGGCGCTTGAGCAGGGGCACGCCCTTGCGCGCGAACAGCTGGAGCGCGCAGGCCGGGGACTTGATTGCGCCCGCGCCTTGTCGCACCTCGAAGACGAGATCATCCGGTCGATCTATCGCTTCGTGACGACCCATCAATATCCAGCGAAAAATCCCTCGTCAGCCGAGCGCCTCGCCATAGCTGCGGTGGGCGGCTATGGGCGCAACACGCTTGCGCCGGGGTCCGACATCGATCTGTTGTTCCTGCTGCCCTACAAGCAGACGCCATGGGGCGAGAGCGTCGTCGAGGCCATGCTCTACATTCTCTGGGATCTGCGCCAGAAGGTCGGCCATTCGACACGCTCCGTCGATGAGTGCCTGCGTCAGGCGCGCGAGGACATGACCGTGCGCACCGCCTTGCTGGAAGCCCGTTTCATTCTTGGCGACGAAGCGCTCTTTGAAGATATGCGCAAGCGGTTCGACGCCGAGATCGTGCGCAAGACTCCGCGCGAATTCGTTTCAGCCAAACTCAGCGAACGCGATTCGCGCCTCAACCGCGCCGGCGTCTCTCGCTATCTCGTCGAACCCAATGTGAAGGAGAGCAAGGGCGGGCTACGCGATGTCAATACGCTCTTCTGGATCGCGAAATATGTCTATCGCGTGCGCGAGCCCGACGAACTCGTGAAGGCGGGCGTCTTCACACAAAACGAAGTGCAGCTTTTCCATCGCTGCGAAGAATTCTTATGGCGTGTGCGCTGTCACCTCCATTTCGTGACGAAGCGCGCCGAGGACAGGCTCACCTTCGATCAGCAACGCACCATCGCCGCTCGGCTGGGCTACACGACCCATGCCGGTCTCAGCGATGTCGAGCGCTTCATGAAGCATTACTTTCTCGTTGCGAAAGATGTGGGCGATCTGACCGCCATCCTTTGCGCTGCGCTGGAAGAAAAGCAGGCCAAGGCGCGGCCGGTGCTCGACCGTTTCATGGGGCGTCTGCGGCCCAAGAAATATGCCCTGGAGGGTGGCGATTTCGCCATTGAGGTTGATCGCGTCACCGTGGCGCGCGGTGATCTTTTCGAGCGCGATCCCGTCAACATGATACGGCTTTTCTGGATAGCCGACCGCAACCGTCTGCCGATCCATCCCGACGCCACGCGGCTCGTCACCTTGTCGTTGAAGCGCATCAACGCCAATCTGCGCGAAGACCTTGAAGCCAATCGATTGTTCATCGAGATTCTGACGTCGGGCGGGGCTCCGGAGACCGTGCTGCGGCAGATGAACGAGGCGGGGGTGCTTGGCCGCTTCATTCCTGATTTCGGCCGCATCGTGGCGATGATGCAGTTCAACATGTATCACCACTATACGGTTGACGAGCATCTCCTGCGTAGCGTCGGCATTCTCGCGGGTATCGAATCTGGCCGCCTGAAAGAGGACCATCCGCTCTGCAACGAGATTCTGCCATCGATCCGCAACCGCACGGCGCTGTATGTTGCGTTGTTCCTGCACGATGTCGCCAAGGGTCGCGAGGAGGACCATTCCATCGCCGGGGCCAAAGTGGCGCTAGAGGTTGGTCCACGGCTCGGCCTCTCGGAGGCTGAGACCGAGTCCGTCGCGTGGCTGATCGAAAATCATCTCGTGATGTCGAACACCGCGCAGAGCCGCGATCTTTCCGATCCGCGCACCATCGAGACTTTCGCGGCCACCGTGCAGACGCTGGAGCGTCTGCGCATGTTGCTCGTCCTTACGGTTTGTGACATCCGCGCCGTTGGCCCGGGCGTATGGAATGGCTGGAAAGGTCAGTTGCTGCGTACGCTTTACTGGGAAACCGAAGTCGTGCTTGCAGGTGGCCATTCGGCCATCGACCGCAAGCAACGCGTCGCCATGGCCCAGCAGGAATTGCGCAGGGCGCTCCCCCTCTGGTCGGACCCTGATTTCGACGCCTATGCGGCGCGTCACTATCAGGCCTATTGGCTGAAGGCGGATCTGCATCACAAAATCGCCCATGCGAACCTTCTGCGCGTCGTCGACGTCGAGCTGAAATCGCTGATGACAGAGGTCTCCACCGACGCCTTCCGCGGCGTGACGGAATTGACCGTGGTCGCGCCTGACCATCCGCGTCTCTTGTCCATCATTGCTGGCGCCTGCGCTGCTGCGGGAGCCAATATCGTCGATGCGCAGATCTCCACCACGACAGACGGTCTCGCGCTCGACACGATCTTCATCAGCCGCGCCTTCGATCAGGATCAGGATGAATTGCGCCGAGCGGGACGCGTGGCCCAATCCATAGAGAAGGCCCTGCGCGGCGAGATGCGCTTGAAAGAAGCGGTCGAGGCCCGGCGCGAACAATCCCATGGCGCCAACAAGGCCTTCACCGTCGCTCCCGACCTGATGATGGATAACAATCTGTCGAGGCGCTACACGGTCATCGAGGTTGCGGGGCTCGACCGGCCCGGCCTGCTCTATGAAATGACCACAGTCCTTTCCGATCTCAACCTGAACATCGGCTCCGCCCATATCGCGACATTCGGCGAGAAGGCGGTTGACGTCTTCTATGTGACGGACCTCACCGGGGCGAAAATCGTCAACCCCGCCCGCCAGAGCGCCGTGCGCAGGCGCATGCTGGATATTTTCGGCAATGGCGATGCGAAGTCGACGCCAAAGCCGCCGCCAAAGTCGCCTGCCAAGCCAGTATCGAAACGTAAGGGCGAGGGTGAAGCTTGATTTTTGTACCTGCGCCCCTGATATGTCGCCTGAGCAAATCGGACAAATGAAACCATGCAATATCCCAAGGATCCCGCCACGAGTCCCGCAGACCAGACGCAAGCTGGCGCCGAGGGGGCTCACGAGACCTCCCTTGCGGGCGAGACCCCGCAGTCCACGGTGAGCGAGCCAGAGCCCTTCACCGAACTGGAAAATCTCTATACGGAAAACGCCGGCCTGAAGGAGCGCGTCTTGCGCACGCTGGCGGACATGGAGAACATGCGTCGGCGCACCGAGCGCGAGGTGGCGGACGCAAAGACCTATGGCGTGACCTCATTCGCGCGGGAAATGCTGACGCTGGCGGACAATCTGCGCCGCGCCCTTGAAGCGGTCACGCCCGAGACGCGCGCCGCCGCCGATCCTGTGCTCGCGTCCTTCATCGAGGGCGTCGAACTGACCGAACGCGCCTTTTTGTCGAGTCTCGCCCGCCAGGGCGTGAAGAAGGTCGAGCCGCAGGGTCAGCGGTTCGATCCCAATATGCATGAAGCCTTGTTCGAGGCGCCTGATCCGAGCGTGCCCAATGGCACCGTGGTTCAGGTGGTCGAGACCGGCTACTCCATCGGAGACCGTTGTCTGCGTCCGGCCAAGGTCGGCGTGTCCCGTGGCGGCCCAAAGGCGGTCGCGCCGGAAAAATAAACGGAGAGGGCGAATGGCGCATGGATCGTTCGTCTGGAATGAACTGATGACGCCGGATGTGGAGAAGGCCAAGGCCTTCTACGCCGCATCTTTGGGCTGGACCTATGCGCCCATGCCCGGCCCCTCCGGCTCCACCTATTGGATCGCCAATATGAACGGGCGGCCGGTCGGCGGAATCATGTCGCTTGACGACCTCCCGCCCGGCGCGCCCACCGCCTGGTTCCCCTATATCGAAGTCGACGACGTCGATCAGCGCGCTGCGGCGCTTGCAGGGCAGGGCGGCGCATTGGCGCGGCCCGCCTTCGACATTCCCGGCGTCGGCCGCATCGCCATCGTTCAGGATGCGACAGGCGCCATGGTCGGCTGGATCAAGCCTGCTATGCCGGGTCGACCCGCCGGAGCGTGAGGTTGATCCGCCCCGCTTCCGCCAGCAGGGTCGAGGTTCCCGGATAGATCCGGTCTACGCCATGAAAGCACAGGCGCGAGGCGCCGCCGATCACGACGAGGTCTCCTGATTCAAGGCGGATCGATTTCGTCGGCCCGCCGCGCGTTGTTCCCCCGAAGCGAAAGAGGCAGGAATCGCCCAGCGATATCGAGACCACGGGCGCGTCCAGCGCCTTTTCGTCGCGGTCCTGATGCAGCCCCATGCGCGCCTTGGCATCATAGAAATTGACGAGACAGGCCTGCGGCGGGGCAGGAAAGCCGCTGTCATCCCAGGCCTTTAGCGCGAGGGCTGGTATGGGGGCCCAAGGGTCGCCGGTCTCAGGATGGTTCGCCTGATAGCGATAGCCGCGCGTCTCGTCCGACACCCAGCCAAGCTCGCCGCAATTGGTCATCCGCACCGAAAATGGCTTGGCCGTGCGCGGCATGCGCGGGGTGAAGAGCGGGGCGAGGCGCACGGCGGTGCGCAGATCCGCGACAAGCGCCTCCTGCCCGGCGCGATCGAAAAAGCCGGGCCGATAGAGAAGGCCGGGCGCGAGCTCAATCATGGCGTGTCGTTGAAGCCGAGCACGTCGGCCATGGAGTAATGGCCGGGCTTGCGGCCGTGGCCCCACAGCGCCGCCCGCACGGCGCCGCGCGCAAACAGGCCGCGATCCTCGGCCTTATGAGCGAGCTCCAGCCGCTCGCCGGGACCAGCGAAGATCACGCTATGGTCGCCGATGACGGTGCCGCCGCGCAGCGTGGCGAAGCCGATATCGCCGGGGGTCCGGGCGCCGGTATGGCCGTCGCGCACGCGCTGGGAATGGCTCGCAAGGTCAATCTCGCGTCCCTTGGCCGCAGCCTCGCCCAGCAGCAGGGCGGTGCCCGAGGGGGCGTCGACCTTCATGCGGTGATGCATCTCCACGATTTCGATATCGTAATCATCGCCAAGAATCGCGGCTGCGCGCTGCACGAGCCCCGCCAGCAGATTGACCCCAAGGCTCATATTGCCAGAGCGCACCACGACCGCATGGCGGGCGGCGGCGTCGATCTTTGCAATGTCGTCGGGGGAGAGGCCCGTGGTGCCGATGACATGGACGAGGCGCGCCTGTGCGGCGAGCGCCGCCAGCGCGATGGTCGAGGCGGGGGTGGTGAAATCGATAAGGGCGTCGGCGTGGAGCAGCGTTTCAAGCGCATTATCGGAAATGCGCACGTCGCTCGCGCCGCAGCCCGCCTGAAGGCTCGCGTCTTGACCAAGCGCGGGGGAGCCCGGCCGTTCCAGGGCGCCCGCCAGCTTCATGCCCGGCGTCTGATCGACGGCCCCTATGAGCATCCGCCCCATACGCCCGGCTGCGCCCGCGATCACGACCCGCAATTCGCTCATCATCCGCTCCCGCAAAACCGTCCGCCGCCAAAGTCCTCCCTGCCTCTACAGACGCTGCGCGTTCAGGGCAATGGCGCGGAAACTGGGGATGGCGCGCGAGCGCCCTTGCGCGCTGGCGCGATCCGGGTCACGTTCTTGTCTTGTTCGCTTGGGCGGGGCTATGAATTTTACTTTTCTGCATTGCGCCGATCTGCATCTTGGCAGTCCGCTTCTCGGCCTGTCCCTCAAGGATGAAGGCATCGCGCGGCGTTTCGCCGAAGCCAGCCGCGCCGCCTTTTCCGATCTCGTCACCCGCGCCATCGCCGAGCGCGTCGCCTTCGTGGTCATCTCGGGCGACGTTTATGACGGCGAATGGAAAGATACCGCCATCGGCCTCTTCTTCGCCCGCGAATTGTCGCGGCTGAAGCGCGAAGAGATTCCCGTCTTCATCATCCACGGCAATCACGACGCGAAGAATGTCGTGACCAAAGAAATCACCCTGCCGGACAATGTGACGACTTTTCCCGTCAAGCGGGCCAAGACGCACAAGATCGAGCCGCTGCGTGTCGCCATTCACGGCCGCAGCTTTCTGGAGCGCGAGGAGACCGAGAACTGGGCTGGCTCTTACCCCGAGCCACTCGCAGGGTTTTTCAACATCGGCATGTTGCACACATCCTGCGACGGCAAGCCGGGCCATGCCTCCTATGCGCCCTGTTCCTCCAATGATCTGGTGGCGCGTGGCTATGACTATTGGGCGCTCGGCCATGTGCATCAGTTCGAAGTGCTGCACGAGAATCCGCATATCGTTTACCCCGGTAATTTGCAGGGCCGCAGCATCCGCGAATGCGGCCCCAAGGGCGCGGTGCTTGTCGATGTGCAGGACGGGCGCGTGCGCGAGTTACGCCGGCTGATCACTGATCAGGCGCGCTGGGCGGAAGTCGTGGTGGACGCCGCCGCGCATGACAGCAAGGAGGCCTTGCTACGCGCGGTGGCAGAGGCTTTCGCGCCTGTGGCGCGTGAGGCGGAGGGGCGGCTGATTGCTGCGCGTCTGCGCATGACGGGCTCGACCTCCCTGCATCGCGCGCTGCTGGCTGATCAGGATAGTTTCGCAGTCGATGCGCTGGCCGCCGCACAACAGAACGCCGAAGACATCTGGATCGAGAAACTGCGAATCGAGACGCGCGATGTCGCGCTAGCGGCAGGCGAGGATCTGGCGGGCCTTGATCTCGACGCTCTGCTAGGCGGCGCCGATGAGGAGGCGCTGGGCCGGCGCCTTGCTGAAGACATGGCCATGTTGGCCTCGAAATCTGGTGGCGCATCGCTTGGCCTCGATATGCTGGAAGCCC
>CANBVC010000123.1 GCA_947372795.1 Beijerinckiaceae bacterium | reverse complement strand
ATTTTCATCGGCGGCGGCGGAACTGATGCCGGTGTTCTCGACGCCGCATGGGCGGCGCTACCTGAAGGCGGTCGCCTCGTGGTCAATGCAGTGACGCTGGAGACACAGATTGAGATCATGCGCCGCCACGTCGCGTTGGGCGGAGATCTGACCAAGATCGAGATTGCGCGCGCTGACCCGGTCGGCCCATTCCATGGCTGGCGCGCCGCCATGCCGGTCATGCAATGGTCCATCGTGAGGGGGCGCGAGCCATGAGCGCGCGCGTGGACATTGCGATCGGCCTTGGCTGCCGCAGGGGCGCCGATAGCGCGGCCATCGTCAGCCTTGTGCGCGCTGCGCTCGAAAGGGCTGCGCAAGGCGGCGCTGCTGCGCTTTTCACGACAGATGCGAAGCAGGACGAAGCAGGTCTCAGTGAGGCGGCCGCCACGCTCGACATGCCCCTGCATTTTCTCAGCATGGCTGCGCTGAAAGCTGTCGCGCCGCTGGCGCAGACGCATTCGTCGCGCGTAGAGGCGCTGTTTGGCCTGCCCTCGGTGGCGGAGACCGCCGCCTTGGCGGGCGCAGGGCCGGGCGCCGCCTTGATCCTGCCGCGCATCAGCGCCGATGGCGTCACCTGCGCCATTGCGCGCGCTGCAAGGGAAGGGGGCGTCGCATGACTGTTCATTTCATCGGCGCGGGGCCGGGCGCGCCCGACCTCATCACCATTCGCGGCCGTGACCTTATCGCGCGCTGTCCCGTGTGCCTTTATGCGGGCTCGCTGGTGCCGCGAGAAATTCTCGATTTCTGCCCGACCGGCGCGCGCATCATCAACACCGCCGCCCTGTCGCTTGAAGAAATCGGCGCAGCCTTTGTGGCGGCCCATGAACGTGGCGAGGATGTCGCGCGGCTTCATTCGGGCGACCTGTCGGTCTGGAGCGCCATGGGCGAGCAGATCCGGCTTCTGAAGCGCCTGGGCGTCGCCTACACGATCACGCCCGGCGTCCCGTCTTTCGCCGCTGCGGCCGCCACGCTCGGCTGCGAACTGACCCTGCCGGAAGTCGCCCAGTCCGTGGTGCTCACCCGCACGTCAGGTCGCGCCTCCTCCATGCCTGAGGGGGAGACGCTCGCCAATTTCGCGCGCACAGGCGCCGTGCTCGCGGTGCATTTGTCGATCCATACGCTGGCGCGGGTGGTGGAGGAGCTGATCCCCCATTACGGCGCCGATTGCCCCGCCGCTGTCGTCTATCGCGTGAGCTGGCCCGATGAACTGGTGATCAGGGCGTCGCTTGGTGAGCTTGTGGCGCAGGTGGCGGCGCATCCTGTGGAGCGCACGGCGCTCATCATGGTGGGCCGTTCTCTTGGCGATCCCGACTTTCGCAATAGCGCGCTCTATGACGGCGATTACCAGCGCCGGTTCCGCACGCCAGGCTGGCGGGGGACGGACGAATGATTCTGTCAGGAAACAGGCGCCGGTCCTTCGACCGCGATCACCTCGCCATGTCGATTGACGATGGCGATATCGAGCAGCGCGCCGGAGCCCGCAAGAGTCTTCGCCGCCGTGCTCCAGCCGTGGCGGGCGACAATGGCGGCTATGTCGACGCCCGCCGCAGCGCAATGGTCGAGAGCCTCATTGGCGGTGTTGGCGCTGCGGACGGATTGGGCAAGCGATTGCGATGCGCCAACCTCCAGCGCTCGTTCCGCAAGCCAGTCGAGATCGATCGAACCGCGCTTCGAATGAAGGTCGAGCATGCCTTGGCCGAGCTTCGTCATCTTGGCGAAGCCGCCGCCAACGGTGATGCGGCGCACGGGGTGTTGACGCAGATATTTCAACATGCCGCCGACGAAGTCGCCCATCTCGATCATCGCAACATCGGGCAGGCCGAAATGCGCCTGCAGGGCCTTTTCGGACGTGTCGCCAGTCGCGCCCACGAGATGATCCGCGCCGACCGCGCGCGCAACGTCGATGCCGCGATGGATCGAGCTGATCCATGCCGCGCAGGAAAAGGGAATGACGACGCCGGTGGTGCCAAGGATCGACAGGCCGCCGAGGACGCCAAGGCGCGCGTTCAAGGTGCGCTCTGCGAGTTTCTCGCCATCGGGCACGCTAATCTCGATCTCAATATCCTGCGGGCCCCCAAGGGCTGCGGCGGCCTCAGCGATGGCCTTGCGCATCATGTCGCGCGGAACGGGGTTGATGGCGGGCTCGCCGGGCGCCAGCGCAAGGCCGGGCCGCGTGACCGTGCCGACCCCGCGCCCCGCCTTGAAGCTTACGCCTTCACCAGCCCGTCCGAGGCGAACCGTGGCGAGGATGAGCGCGCCGTGGGTGACGTCGGGATCATCGCCCGCATCCTTGATGACGCCAGCGCTGGCGAAGCCATCGCCAAGCTCAACGCAGGCGAGCGCGAAGGCGGGCTCTGCGCCATTGGGGAGGGTGATGCTGACGGGATCAGGGAAGGCGCCGCCAACCAGCGCCTCATAGGCGGCGCGGGCCGCCGCCGTGGCGCAGGCGCCCGTCGTCCAGCCTCTGCGCAGTTGCGGCCTATCCTCGTCGCTCATGACCAAATCCATAGCCAATCCACGCCCATGAGGGAAGAACATCTGATCTTGAGGGCTTCCCCATGACCGCGCATAGCGCCACGCCGGGGCTCGTCATCGCCGCCCCGCGCTCCTCCAGCGGCAAGACCACGCTGACGCTGGGTCTCTTGCGCGCCTTTGCTCGTGCGGGCGTGCCCGTGCGCGGGTTGAAATGCGGGCCTGACTATATCGACCCGGCCTTTCACGCCGTGGCGGCTGGCCGCTCAAGCCTTAACCTCGACGCCTGGGCCATGGAGCCTGCGCTGCTTGCGAATTTGGCGACCGAGGCGGGCGAGGGGGCTGAGCTTACGCTTTGCGAAGGCCTGATGGGTCTTTTCGATGGCGTGCCTGCGCCGGAAGGGCGCAGCGGATCCTCCGTTGACGTCGCTGCGGCGACAGGCTGGCCCGTGTTGCTCGTGCTTGACGTCAGCGGGCAGTCGCAATCCGCCGGCGCCGTGGTGCAGGGCTGCCTGACTTATGATCCGCGCATTTCTATCGCCGGCGTCATTCTCAACAAGGTCGGCAGCGAGCGACATCGCAGGCTTGTCACCGACGCCATCGCCCGCACGGGCGTTCCGGTGCTGGGCTCCATTCCGCGTGATGGGCAAGTCAGCCTGCCCGAGCGTCATCTGGGTCTTGTGCAGGCTGGCGAGACGGCGGGTCTTGAAGCCATTCTTGAACGCATGGCGGATCTCGTCGAGGCTAACGTGGATCTCGCGGCCGTTCGCGCCGCCGCGCGGGCGCCTTCCGTCGCTGCGAGCCATTCCGGCCTCGCCTTGCCGCCGCCCGGCCAGCGCATCGCTCTGGCCCGCGATGTCGCTTTCTCCTTCGTCTATGCGCATCATCTGGAGGGCTGGCGCAGAGCGGGGGCGCAGATCACGCTCTTTTCGCCACTGGCCGATGAAGCTCCTGCCGCTGATTGCGATGTCTGCTGGTTGCCTGGCGGCTATCCCGAGCTGCATGCGGAGCGTCTTTCCCAAGCGCAGAATTTTCTCTCGGGTCTGCGCGCCTTTGCGCAGACAAAGCCCGTGCATGGCGAATGCGGCGGCTACATGACTTTGGGTTCAAGCATCACCGACGCATCGGGGCGGCAATGGCCTATGGCGGGGCTGCTGGATGTGAAGACCAGTTTCGCTACCCGCAAGATGAACCTTGGCTATCGCGATGTGGTCTTGTCGCATGACTGCTGCCTTGGCCTGCGTGGCGCACGTCTGCGCGGCCACGAATTTCACTATGCGACGATCATTGAGACGGGCGCGGATGAGCCGCTGGCCATGGCTCAGGACGCCTATGGTTCAGCCCCAATCGCGTCAGGCGGTCGGCGCGCAAATGTGAGCGGCACGTTTTTTCATGTGGTGGCGCAGGCAGGGATGGGGGACAGCGCATGACGCCTATCAAAGCTTCAGCCTCACTCACCCGAAGCATCGCGCTCATGTATGCGCCGCTCATCGCGGCCAACATCGGCGTTTGGATCTGGGCCTTCGCCGTCTTTGGCGATTATCCTGCCTTGCTGGGAACTTGCGCGCTCGCCTATGTGCTTGGCCTGCGGCATGCGGTCGATCCGGACCATATCGCGGCTATCGACAATGTGACGCGTAAATTGATGCAGGAGGGGCGTCAGCCGGTCTCGGTCGGCCTTTGGTTCGCCCTTGGTCATTCCGCGCTTATCTGCATAGCGGTTTGCGCCATCGCCATGACAGCGACCTCTCTGAGCGACGAACGGTTTGAAGGATGGCGCGAAATCGGCGGTCTCGTCAGCACCATTTGTTCGGCGACCTTTCTCTTCCTCATCGCTGCGTTCAACATGGTGGTGCTCGCGAATGTATGGAGCACCTATCGCGCGTTGCAGCGTACCGGCCATTATGCGGAAGATAGGATCGAACAGATTTTGAAAAACCGCGGGTTTCTAGCCCGCCTCATGCAACCATGCTTCGCGCTGATATCGCGCGGCTGGCATATGTTCCCCTTGGGATTTCTGTTCGGCCTTGGCTTCGACACTGCGACGGAAGTGAGCCTTTTCAGCATTGCGGCGACAGAGTCCGCGCGGGGGTTCTCGCTCGTCTCCATCATGATCTTTCCGCTGCTCTTCACCGCAGGCATGGCGCTGATCGACACGACGGATGGCGTGTTGATGTTGGGCGCCTATCATTGGGCCTATGTGAAGCCGCGGCGAAAGCTCATCTATAATCTCGTCATCACCACGCTTTCTGTGATCGTGGCCTTGGGCATCGGCCTACTCGAAACTCTGGCCCTGTTAGGGTCGAAGTTTGAGATGACCGATGGCCTTTGGAGCGTCGTCGCTACGTTGAACGCTCATTTCGGCGATCTTGGCTTCGTGATCATCGGGCTTTTTGCTGCGGTGTGGCTCGGCGCGTGGTTCGTCTATCGGTCAAAAAAGGTGGCGTTGCCATGAGCGTCACGCTTGTTCTTGGCGGCGCGCGGTCTGGCAAGAGCCGCCATGCCGAGCAATTGATCGAGGCCTGCCCCGGTCCCTGGACCTATATCGCGACGGCACAGCCCTTCGATGACGAAATGCGCGAGCGCATCGCCTTGCATCGCGTCCGCCGCTCTGCGCGATGGACCACCATCGACGCGCCCATCGAATTGCCGCAAGCAGTTCGCGCTGTGCCGTCAGGCCGCGCCGTGCTGGTCGATTGCCTGACCCTCTGGCTCACCAACCTAATGCTGTCAGACGCCGATGTGGCCAAGGCCAGAGCGGAGCTTCTGGGCGCCTGCCGTGGAGCGTCGGGTCCCCTCGTCCTCGTCAGCGGCGAAGTCGGCCTTGGCATCGTGCCTGAGAACGCTCTGGCCCGCCGGTTTCGCGATGAGCTGGGCGCGCTTAATCAGGCGCTCGCGCAAGAGGTCGAGCATGTCGTGCTGACGGTCGCCGGGATGCCGCTGAAAGTGAAGTAAGCGTCAGTGCGTGTCAGGCGGGCCGTAACCGCCGCTCGTTGGCGTTTGTATGATGATCGCTTCTCCCGCGCCGATCATGGTCTGGTCGCAGCCGCCGAGCGGCTCGATATGGCCATTGATGCGGCGCACGGAATTTACGCCGGGCTGTCCGGGTTCGCCGCCCTTTGCGCCAAAGGGGCGGATGCGCCGATGGCCTGACAGCACCGCGCATTCCATAGGTTGCAAAAAGCGGATGGTGCGCGAAACGCCGTCGCCCCCATGCCAGCGTCCCCGTCCACCAGACCCTTCCCGAATGTGGAAATCTTCGAGTACGACGGGGTAGCGAAATTCAAGAACTTCGGGGTCTGTGAGGCGTGAATTCGTCATATGGGTATGAACTGCGTCCGCGCCATGAAAGCCCTCGCCCGCAGGGGCGCCTGAACAAATCGTCTCATAATATTGATACGAGCCATCGCCGAAAGTCAGATTGTTCATCGTGCCCTGCGCGCCAGCCAGAACGCCGAGCGCGCCATACAGACAATCAGTCACGGCCTGGCTGACTTCCACATTGCCTGCGACGACGGCGGCAGGATATTGCGGAGACAGCATTGAGCCCTTGGGGACGATTATTTCAATATGGCGCAGGCAACCCGCGTTCAGGGGAATGCGGTCCTTCACCAATGTGCGGAAAACATAGAGCACTGCAGCTTGCGTCACGGGTTCAGGCGCGTTGAAATTATCGGCGCGCTGAGCGGATGTTCCGGTGAAATCGACTGTGGCGCGGCGTCGCGCACGATCCACCGTGATCTTCACCTTTATGAAGCAGCCCTGATCCATTTCATAAGTGAAGGCGCAGTCTTCCAGCGTCGCTAGCAGACGGGCGACGCTTTGTGCGGCGTTATCCTGCACATGACCCATATAGGCCTGCACAACATCGACGCCATAGGTTGCGATCAGACGCAAGAGTTCGCTTGCGCCGCGGTTGTTGGCCGCGATCTGCGCGCGCAAGTCTCCGATGTTCTGGGCGAGATTGCGGACGGGATAGCGCGCGCCCGTCAATAGCGCGCTGATTTCCGCCTCGCGAAAATGGCCCTGCTCCATGAGTTTGAAGCCGTCGATATAGACGCCCTCTTCATCGATATGGGTCGCGCGCGGCGACATGGAGCCCGGCGCTATGCCGCCAATATCCGCATGGTGGCCTCGCGAAGCCACGAAGAAGAGGATAGTGCGTTCCGCAGAATCGAAAACCGGCGTGACGACGGTGATGTCTGGCAGATGTGTGCCGCCGTTATAGGGCGCGTTGATGGCGAAGACATCGCCGGGACGCATGGCGTCCCCATGGGCGCGAATGACCGCTTCGACCGACTTGTCCATGGAGCCAAGATGCACTGGAATATGCGGCGCATTGGCGATGAGGCTGGCGTTGCGGTCAAAGATGGCGCAGGAAAAATCAAGCCGCTCCTTGATATTGACCGAACTTGCCGTGTTTTGCAGCACAAGACCCATCTGTTCTGCGACGGACATGAAGAGATTGTTGAAAATCTCGAGCATCACTGGCTCGACATTCGCGCTTACGCTGAGCGCTTGCGCGGCGCCTTCGCGGGTAAGAAGAACGTGGTTCAAAGGCGTGATGCTGGCGCGCCAGCCCGGCTCGATGACAATGGTCTGATGCGGCTCGATCAGCATGGCCGGGCCTTTGATCCGCGCGCCAGGCGCAAGGTCCTTGCGCCGGAAGACCCCGGATTCTCTCCATTGGCCTAGCGTATAGAAACGCGTTGCGCTTGACGGTTCTGGGTCGTGTTCATGCGCGGGCAGCTCGCGCTCATCAACGCCCTCGCCGGGCGCCACCGCTTCGACCGACACGGCTTCGATGATGAGCGCGCGGCCTTCGTCGGCGAAGCCGAAGCGGGCGCGATGCGCGCTCTCAAAAGCGGCGCGCATCATTGGGCTTGTGCCAAAGTCCACGATCAACGCAGTGTCCGCGCCCGCGTAGCGCAAATGAGCGCGAGTGATGAGTCTGCGCTCCGCGTGAGTGGGGATCTGACGCCCGAGGTCCGCCATGGCTTCCGCGCCAATCGCATGCAGCATGTCCTCGGCAAGTTGCGCGCCCGTATCGTCAAGCAAGGCTTCGACCGAACGCTGACGCATCGCGCGAATATCCGCGAGGCCCATGCCATAGGCCGATAGAAGTCCCGACAGGGGATGAACGAGAATTGTACGCATGCCAAGAGCATCGGCGACAAGGCAGGCGTGCTGGCCGCCTGCGCCGCCAAAACATTGCAGCGCATAGCGGGTCACGTCATAGCCGCGCTGGACCGAGATTTTCTTGATGGCGTTCGCCATGTTTTCGACGGCGATGCGGATGAAGCCTTCTGCGATTTCTTCGGGTGGGCGAGTTTCCCCGATATCGGCGGTCATGGCGGCGAAGGCCTGGCGCACGGCGTCCACGTCCAATGATTGATTGCGCCCTAGGCCGAAGATTTGCGGGAAGAACGATGGGTCGAGCTTTCCAACCATCACATTGGCGTCGGTGACGGTGAGCGGTCCGCCACGCCTATAGCTGCAGGGGCCAGGGTCTGCGCCCGCTGAATCCGGGCCAACGATAAAGCGTCCATGATCTGCATGCAGGATCGAGCCGCCGCCTGCCGCTACGGTATGAATGAGCATCATGGGCGCGCGGATGCGAACGCCTGCGACTTCGGTTTCGAGCGTGCGTTCAAAGGCGCCGTCGAAATGAGATACGTCGGTGCTGGTTCCGCCCATGTCGAAGCCGATCACATGCGAAAGGCCAGCGCGTTTGGCGGTTTCCGCGCAGCCCACGACTCCGCCCGCCGGACCTGACAAAATGGCGTCGCGTCCATGAAAGAGGCCGGCGTCTGTCAGGCCGCCCGACGACATCATGAACATGAGTTTCGCGGCGTCTGGCGCATCGTCGAATTCGGCCGCCATGCGATCCACATAGCGGCGCAGGACAGGGGAGAGATAGGCGTCGGCGACGGTGGTGTCGCCGCGTCCCACGAACTTTATAAGCGGGCTGACGTCGTGCGAGACCGAGACCTGTTTGAAGCCGACCTCGCGCGCCACCTGCGCGACTGCTTGTTCATGATCAGGGTACCGATAAGCGTGCATGAAAGCGATTGCGCAGGCTTTGACGCCCGAGGCGCGCGCGTCTTCAAGGGCCTGTCGTACGTGATCAAGATCGGGCTTCGTTTCGACGAAACCATCGGCCAGCACACGCTCGGCTACTTCGATGACGCATTCGTAAAGCTGCTCGGCTTTCCTGATGTCGAGCGCAAAAATATCGGGCCGCGCCTGGTAGCCGATGCGCAGGGCGTCGCGGAAGCCGCGCGTCGTGACGAAGACCGTGCGCTCGCCCTTACGCTCCAGAAGCGCGTTGGTGGCGACAGTGGTTCCCATCTTGATGGTTGAGATCTTGGCGGCTGGTATCTTTTGCTCTGCAAAGAGCCCCATCAAGTCACGAATGCCCTGAATGGCGGCGTCGGCATAGGCTTCGGGGTTTTCTGAAAGCAGCTTGCGTGTTTCAAGCGCGCCATCTGGACGCTGCGCAATGACATCGGTGAAGGTGCCGCCCCGGTCGATCCAGAAGCTCCACCGTCCCGATGTATTCGCGCTGCTCAAGCCTGC
>CANBVC010000122.1 GCA_947372795.1 Beijerinckiaceae bacterium | reverse complement strand
GCAATGTAGCGGCTTTGCGCAACGATGATGGCGATTGCCTCGCCTGCGAAACAGACTTCATCTTTCGCCAGCACCCAGGGCATGAAGGTTTGCTTGATCGCGGGGTGCGGCACATAGAGCGGCAGGCGGCGCGAGCGCATGGGCTCGGGTAGATCATCGTAGGTGAGTACAGCCACGACGCCGGGCAAGGCCAGCGCCGCGCTCTTGTCGACGCCCTTGATGAGCGCATGCGCATAGGGGCTGCGCACAAAAGCGGCATGCAGCATGCCCGGCAGTTTCACGTCATCGACATAACGACCCTTGCCCGTCAGGAGGGCGGGGTCTTCCTTGCGAAGAACGCTTGCGCCGAAGAATTTCATCCCCATCACGCACACTCCGCTTTGCTGTCGCGCATTTTCCGTGCTGCATCCAGACCCGCCGCCACAATGGCCTGATAGCCGGTGCAACGGCACAGATTGCCGGTGAGCACCTCGCGCAAGTCTTCTTCAGTCGGGTTGGGATTGTCGCGCAGATGTTCGCTCAGGGTGATCAGCATGCCCGGCGTGCAGAAGCCGCACTGCAACCCGTGATTGTTCCGGAACGCTTCCTGCAGGATAGAAAGCTTGCCATCAGCTTGCGCCAGTCCTTCGATGGTGGTGATCGACTTGCCGTTGGCCTGCACCGCGAACATGAGGCAGGAGCGAGCCGAGTGTTCGTCCACCATCACCGTGCATGCGCCGCAGACGCCATGTTCGCAGCCCACATGCGTGCCGGTCAGATCAAGCGTGTGGCGCAGGAAATCGGCCAGCAAGAGGCGGCTTTCCACTTCTGCGTCATGACGCACGCCATTTACCGTGACGGAAATCTTTCGGGTGTCAGTCATGGTGATGGCTCCTCTCGCGTGCGCGATCGAGGGCCCGGCGCAGGGCGCGGGCTGAAAGAACGGAGGCGAGATGCTGGCGATAGGCGCCGCTCACATGCGCGTCATCCATGGCTTCGACGCTTGAGGCGGCATGACCAACGGCCTTGATGAAATCTTCGTCAGGCGTCGCGCCCACAGCCTGCGCTTCAAGATCGCTCAAACGCGTCGGCGCCGGGGCAAGGCCGCCAATCACCATGGCGAAGCGCGAAATGGCGCCGCGATCGTCGAGCGTCAGCAGAACGCCGGCGGAGGCGATGGCGAAATCGCCGTGCCTGCGCGCATATTCCTCAAAGCCCCAGCCATGGGTCTTCGCCCAGGATTCGAACGAAATATGCGTGAGCAACTCGCCCGGCTCAAGCGCGCTGGTCATGAAACCAAGTGCGAATTCATTCATGGGCAGGGTACGCGATCCGCTTGACGATTCTGCGGTCAGCACTGCGTCATGCAGCATCATCATCGCCGGGGTTTCCGCCGCAGGGTCGAGGTGACACAGCGAGCCGCCGATCGTGCCCCGGTTGCGCGTCTGGCGGTGGCCGACATGGCGCAGCGCCTCGACCAGGATGGGGCAGGCATCCGCTATTTCGCTCGAAAACTCGACATCGCGCTGGCGCGTCATGGCGCCAATCGACAGGCGTTCGCCAACTGCAAGCCCGCGCAGGGCCTCCACGCCATTGAGATCGACCAGATGATCGGGAGTCGCATAGCGAAAATTCATCATGGGAACGAGCGACTGGCCGCCAGCCAGGGCGCGTGCGTTCTCATATTTCGCCAACAAGGCGACGGCGTCCCCGATGGTCGTGGGGTCATGATAGGCGAAGGGGGCGGGTTTCATTCTTCCTCCGGTCACCGCGCCTGACCCGCGCTTTCGCGAGGACCGGCCAGCGGAATTTGAGGGCAAAAGACCACAGACCCGTTCCCCCTGCAAGAAGGCCTTGGCTGTTTGCCAAATTAAAAAAAATGATTGATCATTTGCGAAGAGAAAAGCGCTGTTCTGGCGCGTGAGGAAACCATGGCTTCGGATCAAAAGACCCTTCATGTCATCTGTGCTGGCGGTTTCAGGTCCGCGATGGAAGAAATTGCGCCGCGCTTCACGCAAACCACAGGGGTCGCCATCGATCTGACCTTTGGCGCGCCAGCGAAAACCCGCGAACTCGTGTCGGCTGGAACCGGTTTCGACGCGGCCGTCGTCACGCTGGGAAGCCTTAACCCCGAGGCGTCGGCGCAGCTTGATGATGCCACGCGGTTCATCGTCGCCAAAAGCCCTGTCGGCATGGGTCTGCGCATGGGGCTATCACCGCGCGCTATCGATACGGTCGAAGGCTTTTCCGCGCTAATCCGGTCCTTGCCCTCCGTCGGCCTGTCGGACCCGAAAGCGGGCACCAACCTTGGCAATGACATCATCGCAGCGGCCACGCGGCTCGGCTTTGGCGAAGATTTGAGATCGCGCGCTCACTTCATCGAAGGGCCGGGGTCGGTCGTCTCCGCAGCCGTGGCCAAGGGTCATCCTGACGCCGTTATCACGCTTGTGAGCGAGATCATTACGGTGGATGGCGTGATCTTTACGGGGCTTATTCCTGACGCCATGGGTCTTGGCACCCCCTTCGTGGCGGCGGTTGGCAAGCATGCGCAATCTGCGGCGCAGGCGCAGCAATTGCTGGCCTATCTGCGTGGCGATGTCGCGCTCGCCGTCATGAAGGCTACGGGTCTCGTGACCGGGTGAGCTGTAGCTAGGCTAAAAGAACAGCACTTAGTTCCGTTTAAAAGTTATCTCCGCGGCGCTTTTGCGTGAGCGTTTTCGCGTGCGCGAAGCTCAAGTCTACCTCCATTTCAGGGATGGAGTTCATCCACGGTTGAGGCTTCATCGACAGTCGGCGCCCTGCCGCAGGAGCTTGGACTGTCGCTTATGATCATGAAATCCGATGCGCAAGAGAAAGCAGAAGCCGAGGTCAGGCTATCGCAGGAAGGACGCGGCCCCTTTGTCCTGGCTTGCGGGTCGTTGAAATTACCCTTGATATTCACTGACGCGACCGACCCTGAAAACCGCATCGTCTTCGCCAATGAGAGCATGTTAAGCTTGCTCGAATATCCAGCGGAGGAGTTGCTTGGAAAAAGTTTCTATTCGTTGATCGCCACCGATACCGATTCCAACATTATAAGCAAGATGAAGGACGGCTTCGAGGGTGGATTGTCCCTTAATTGGGAAATCAAGTGTCGACGCAAATCGGGAAGTGTTTTCCGAGCTTCGATTTTTGTCACGCCTGTTCACGACGTGGCAGGAAATAAGGTCCAATATTTCGCCTCTTTCATCGAACATGAATATGATGAGACGCACTGGAAGCTGATCATTGATGAGCTGAATCACCGTGTGAAGAATACGCTGACGATGGTGCAGGCGATTGTGAATCAGGCTTTGGCGTCGAAGTCTGATCGACCCACCATCCGCAAGATTATCGAGTCCCGCTTGTCCGCCTTCGCGCGCTCGCATGATCTTCTGGCGCGAGAGAACTGGATCAACGCCGGACTCTGCGACATCATCAGCAATACGCTCGAACCCTTCAACGCTTTTGATGGCGGTAAAAGTCGAATTGAAATCAAGGGCGACAATTTACGTGTTCGTCCCAAAGAGGCTCTCGCGCTGTGCATGGTGTTTCATGAGTTAGCGACCAATGCGCTCAAATATGGGGCTCTGCTCTCCAAGGATGGAAAGGTGCATATAGACTGGAAGCTCGTTTCCTCGCCTGCAGGACAGCGGCTCAGGCTGTGCTGGTGTGAGACAGGCGGTCCCCCGGTCAAGCCTCCGACGCGTCATGGCTTTGGGTCGCAAATGATAAATAGGGGGCTCGCCTTTGAGCTGAACGGAACAGGGCGTTTTGACTATCGCCCCGACGGCCTCGTCTGCGAGATCGACATACCCGCGCCAGTCGATGCCAGACAAGGAAGCTGAGCAAGCGTTCCGGTTGCGATCAAGTCGCCATAATGGTTCCTTCAATCTTCCTTTCGATCGCCGCAGTCGACATCTTATCCTGCCAGGCAGAACTTTCCGGAGCCTTTGGAAGCTGCCGTCGGAGAAGCCGCATGACCATGGAAAAATCATCGTGCCGATTTCTGCTGGTCGAAGACGAGATTTTGCTCGTCATGATGTTCGAGGATATGTTGCGACAATTTTGCTGTAGTTCTGTGTCTTCCGCCTCCACCTCTGAACAGGCGATAAAACTCATCGAAAACGACTGTTTCGATGCGGCTTTGCTCGATATAAATCTTCATGGAAAAAAAAGCGACGACGTCGCTGATGCACTTGTCGCCCACCACATACCGTTTATTTTCTGCACGGGCGCTGGTCTTGAGGACGTGGCGCCGCGATTTCAAAACTATCCGTTCCTGCGTAAGCCCTTCGGGTCCGAAGATCTCGTTGGCGCCGTCGAGAAGCTCCTGGCTTAAAGGCGTTGCATGGAGCTAGCGCGTCGCAAAGCCGGCCCGGATCAATCGCACAAGAGCGAGATCAAGCGCGGAAAGAAAGTCTGAGCGCTGCTTTGGTGAAAAGGGAGCAGGGCCTTTCGTCGCCTCCCCTTGTGAGCGCAAGTCATCCATGAGATTGCGCACAGCAAGCGCCATACCCATGGATTGCTCGGTGAAGGCGCGACCATTGGGCGCGATGACATTGGCGCCCGCCTTCATGCTGCGCGCCGCCAGCGGAACATCCGCGGTGATCACCACCACGCCGGGCCTTGCGCGTTCTACGATCCAGTCATCCGCGACATCCGGGCCTGCAGGCACGACGACGCGCTCGATCATGGGATCGCGCGGCGTGTTGATCCAGCTATTGGCGATCACGAAGGTTTTCACGGCATGACGCTCAGCGACCTTGTAGACTTCGTTCTTCACGGGACAGGCGTCGGCGTCGATCATGATCAGGATCGGGCCTTTTTCATTCGTTGAATCCATAGGTCGCGTCGGAGCTCCATATCTGTCGCTTTCCTGATGATAAGCTATCCCTGTATGCTGGTCGATAGTTTCAGTAGTCGAGGCGGGAGCCCAAAATGAATGAACAACTGGCGCAGGCTCTGTTGAGGCTCGACGACCTTGAAGCGCTTCTGGCGCACCAGGACAAGACCGTCGCCGACTTGAACGACGTCATCACGGCGCAGTGGTCGAAAATGGCGGCCCTGGAGCGGGAGGTGCTGCGTATTCGCGATGAGTTGCAGAACAACACGCTCCAGCGCGAAGGGCCGGAGCCGCCGCCGCCCCATTATTGAGCTTCCCGGCTTGCAGGCTGCGCCATATCCGGCGATGATGCGCATAAGATAAAAAGGGGGAGGGGTATGACGATTCTCAAACAGGATTGCCTGTGCGCGGAGCCATTGCACCATGGGCCGCGCGCGATGGTTTCTCGCCGCGGGTTCCTTTCGGGCTCCATCGCCTGCGCAGGAATGGGCGCTTTTCCGCAGGGAGGCTTTGCTCAGGGCAAGGCGCCCGCGCCCAAGCCTCGGCGCATCGACATTCATCACCATTTCATGCCGCCGGCCTATATCAAGGAAGAGCACGATCGGTTGAATTTCGCCCATAATCTGCCCCCTGACGCGCTCATGGCCTGGACGCCGCAGCGCACGCTCGAGCTCATGGACGAAGCGGGGATCGAGACCGCCATCGCTTCAATTTCAACGCCCGGCGTTTGGTATGGCGATGTGGCGGCCGGGCGTCGTCTGGCGCGTATGTGGAATGATTACGCAGCCGAACAGATCAAGACCTGGCCGGGCCGGTTTGGCTTGTTCGCCGTTCTGCCTTTGCCGGATATTGAAGGCAGCCTGAAGGAAATCGAATATGCCTTCGATGTGCTGAAGGCTGACGGGATTGGCCTGCTCAGCAACTATGACGGAAAATACCCCGGAGACGCCGCTTTCAAGCCAGTTTTCGAGGAGTTGAATCGCCGCAAGGCCGTGGTTTTCTTCCATCCCACCTTGTCGCCTTGCTGCGGCAACGTCATTCCCGACCTGCCGCCGCAGACGGAGGAATATCCCTTCGATTCGACGCGCGCCATTGTGAGCCTGATGATCAACGGCGCGGTGCATCGTTACAAGGATATCAAATGGATCTTCTCTCATGGCGGCGGCGCCACGCCTATGCTGGCTGGCCGGCTTGAGGAGAACATCGGGAAAAGCAAAAAATACGCGGAATTTTTCCCCGAGGGCCTGCTCCCTGAGCTGCGCAAGCTGCATTACGACACCGCGAGCGCCAATTCCGAAGCCTCGCTCGCCGCGCTTATGATCATGGCGACTTCGAAACAGGTTCTGTTCGGCTCCGACGCGCCGTTCGGCACTGTGCAGAAGGCGGTGAAGGCCATGGCCGAGCGCACGCTCACGCCCGAGTTGCGCCAGGCGATCGACAGGGACAACGCGCTGCGGTTGATTCCGCGTCTGAACACCTGAGTGGCGTTGGGGGGCTTAGTGCCCCCCACTATTATTCCGGCTCGATGCCTGCGGTCTTAATGATCGCGCCGAAACGCTCGATCCCGTCCACCATCATATCCTGCAGCCGCTGGGGCGATCCGCCCAGCATGGCGTAGCCCGCATCCTGAAACCGCGCCTGCATGTCTGGAGCGGCGAGGATCTTGCCGATCGCCCCATTGAGTTTGTCGATGACCGGAGCGGGCGTGCCCTTGGGGGCGAAGAAGCCGAACCATGTGGGCGGCTTGCGGAAGGCGGGAATCGCTTCGGTGATCGAAGGCACATCGGGGCGGCGGGCGAAGCGGTCCGGCTCCAGCATCGCGATCAGCCGCACATTGCCCGCGTCAACCTGCGCCGCGGCCGTGGAAAGCGCGGTGAATGACATGGGAATATGGCCGGCGATGAGATCGCTCATGGCGGGGTCCAGTCCCTTGTAGGGCACATGGGCCATTTCGACGCCGGTCGTCTGCTTGAAGAGCTCGCCCGTGAGGTGGAAGACTGAGCCGGTCCCTGAGGTGCCGTAGGAGGCCTTACCCGGATTCGCCTTGATCCAGGCGATGAGCTCCTGAACCGTCTTCGCCGGGATGGAGGGATGAACGACGAGGCACGTCACCGGCTCGACGGCGGCTATGATCGGCTCGAAATCCTTCACGGGATTGTAGCGCAGGTTCTTCGTCAGATGCACTGCGGTGACATGCGTGCCGGAGGTGGCGAGCAGGATCGTATAGCCGTCCGGCGACGCGCGCATGACCTGCTCGGTGGCGATGGCGCCATTGGCGCCGGGGCGGTTCTCGAAGACCACGGTCTGGCCAAGAGCCTCCTGCATCTTCGCCGCCACGGGCCGCCCGACGATGTCGACGGGCCCCGGCGGAAAGCCGAGGATCATCTGGATCTGTCGTGCGGGATAGGTTTGGGCCCATGCGCCTTCGCCGATCAGACCGGACGCAGCGCAAAGGCCGACGAGCGCATCGCGGCGCGTGATTGATTTCAACATGACGTCCTCCCGGTTTTATATCAGGCGCCCATGACCGGCTTCACGTCGGCGGGCGGGGTCGCCCATTTCTTTTGTGGCTGTCCATTGGCGATGGCGCGCAGCTCGCGCAGGAGAATGCGCCGCCATGCAACGATGCCTGCGTCCGAGCGACCAAGGAATTCGTTTTCACGATCCGCGATCCGGCCTTGACCGGCCTGAACCGCAATATCCTGTACGCGGGCGAGCTGGGGATGGCGCACATCCTCATAGACGAGCTTGCCGCTCCAGATGTCGTTCACGACATCCATCACCGGGCGAAACTCGCCCGCCCGTGATTCCATCTCGCGGCGCTTGGTCCAGTATTTCTCGGCCTCCGCGCCGCTGACATGGACCTTGCTGGTGGCGAACCAGCGACAATTATGATCATCGACAGGCGTGAAGATCAGGATCAGCTCCGGCCAGCCGCCGACGCCATCCATGCCAAAGAAAGGCGGCACGAAGACGCGCACGGCGTTGGGCGCATAATGCAGCGTATGGCGCACCTCGCCCGTCTTGCGGCGACCATAGCGCATCATGCCCCAGTCGGTTTCTTCCGCCGTGATGATCGGCAAATCCTGAGCGATCTTCGCATGAGACCCGCCGGGCGCATGGGTGAAGGCCACATGCACTTCGTCCATGCTGTTTTCGTAGCACTGAAGATAGTTGCAGGGGGCTTCGGTGGAGGGGCGCATTTCAATGACACCTTCGCCCTCTGGCTCGGGGAAGGGCGGGAAATGCGGCGGCTCACCCTCGCCGAAATAGGCGAAGACAAGGCCCATATGTTCGCCGGTGGGATAGGTCTTGATGCTGACCTTCTCGTTATAGCCGGGCTCTTCGGCGGGCTGCTCAGTGCAGCGGCCCGAGCAATCGAATTTCCAGCCGTGGTAGACGCAACGCAGCTCTTCGCCTTCAACCCAGCCCAGATGCATCGGCGCCCCGCGATGGGGACAGCGTTGCGCCATCACTTGCGCGGCGCCCGACTGCGTGCGGAAAATCGTAAAGTCCTCGCCCATAATGCGAATGGGCTTCGCCCGGCCAACGGGAAGGTCGTCGCTATCATGGACCGCGATCCAGAACTGGCGCATGAATTTGCCGCCGGGCGTGCCGGGAAGCGTGGTCGCAAGATCGACATCGTAACGTTTTTTGGCGTCAGAACTCATGTGTTTTGTTTCCCCCATTCATGTCGGCGCAAGCCGATTGTTGTCCGCAACCTAATCCGCATCACCCTGCTGCGGCAAGATGCGCTGAGGCGGTCGGCGCTGTCTTCGACGACGAAGCGAAAAATATGCTAGGAAATCGGGCGCTGCGCCCAATCCGCCAGCGGTTCTGATTCGAAGGTCATCGCATGGTGAAGATCCCCATCGCGCCCCTGACAAGGGAAGCATTCGCGCCATTCGGCGAAGTCGTTGAAACGGATGGCCTTCCGGTCAAGCATATCAATCAGGGCTTCGCCACGCGCTGCGATGGTCTTTCCAGCGTCGATGTCGCGAGCGAGGGCGGCGCAACCAACATCAGCCTCTTCGTGGCCGAGCCTCGCCCCATGCCGATTCGCGTCGAGATCATGGAGCGCCATCCGCTGGGAACGCAGCTCTTCTATCCCCTGCAGGATCGCCCCTGGCTGGTCCTCGTCTGCAAGGACCCCAAGGACCCCTCGACCTACCGCGCCTTCGCGGCGAGCGGGCGGCAGGGCGTCAGCTACGCCCGCAATGTCTGGCATCACCCCTTGCTGGTGCTTGACCCCGCGAGCCGTTTCTTCATCGTGGACAGAAGCGGGCCTGGGAATAATCTCGAAGAAGTCTGGCTTGAGGCGGGCGAGCAGCTTGAGCT
>CANBVC010000121.1 GCA_947372795.1 Beijerinckiaceae bacterium | reverse complement strand
GCCTGGCTCATTAGACGCGCCTGGAGGCCGGGCTGCACATCGCCCATTTCGCCTTCGATTTCAGCGCGCGGGGTGAGCGCAGCGACCGAATCGATGACGAGAACGTCGATCGCGCCGGAGCGCACGAGCGTATCGGTGATCTCAAGCGCCTGCTCGCCGGTGTCGGGCTGAGAGATGAGGAGATCATCAAGATTGACGCCGAGTTTGCGGGCGTAGATGGGGTCGAGCGCATGTTCAGCGTCGACGAAGGCGCAGACGCCGCCACGCTTTTGCGCCTCTGCGATCACATGCAGGGTCAGCGTGGTCTTGCCGGACGACTCTGGCCCATAAATTTCAACGATACGGCCACGGGGCAGACCGCCCACGCCAAGCGCGATGTCGAGGCCAATCGAGCCAGTCGAGACCGTCTCGATTTCGACCGCCTGCTGGTTCTTGCCAAGGCGCATGATCGAGCCTTTGCCGAAGGCCCGTTCAATCTGGGAGAGCGCGGCGTCGAGCGCCTTTGTCTTGTCCACGGAGGTTCCTTCCACAAGGCGGAGATTCGCTTGGCTCACGGCTTTGATCCTTCTGGCAGGCGCTTTGGAATTGCGCAACGGGACAGTTCAATCTATCCAATGCCAGAAGCGTACTGTTTTTGTTCTCTCAAGCAAGTTCTTTTTTTGTTCTCATCGGATTTTTTGCGAACCCGTTGATTTAGCGATCAAAAGTTTCGCCGCCATTTACCGCGATCACCTGTCCGTCCACATAGGAAGCGGCGTCGGAGACCAGAAAACTCGCCACCCGCGCGATTTCGCTCGCCGATCCGACTCGGCCCGCCAGCGTGCGCTGGCTCAGGCGGTGCAGGGCTTCCTCGCTATAGTGAGCCATCAGGGCGGTGTCGGTGGCGCCCGGGCTGACCGCATTGACGCGAATGTGGAGCGGCGCGAATGAGCGAGCCAGCGCGCCGACGAGGCCGATGACAGCGGCCTTGGAGGTCACGAAGGCCGGGCAGCTGCTAACTTCGCCGCCATGGCCGCTCATGTTCACAGAGCCTGAGCTTGTGAGGACGATCGAGCCGCCCCCCGTCTTGCTCATGGCTTCGGCGGCCGCCTTCGCCATCAAAAAGGTGCCGGTGACATTGATGGAGAGGAGCTTGTTGAACTCTTCGGCTTCAAGTTCCCGCCAGTTATGGTCGGAATGGATGCCCGCCATGTGGATGAGGCCATCAAGGCGACCAAAGCGTTCAAGGGTCGCCGCGACGACTGCTTTGCAGCTGGCGGGGTCGGAGACGTCGAGCCTCTGCATGAGAAGCGTGTCATGTGCGTCTTCGTGCACGTCGTCGTCATGAAAGGGTTTCAGGTCAGCCGCGCAGATGCGCTTGCCTTGATGCAGGAGAAGGTCCACGCAAGCGCCGCCAATGCCGCCAGCCGCGCCGGTTACAAGAATAACCTTGGACTTTTTAGTCATGTTCATTCCCCCGAAAAATGCGCGCGCAGCCTAATTCAAACTTCCCTTTACCGCCTCGACGAGTTGCTTGAGCGTGAAAGGTTTCGGCAGGAAGCCGAAGTCCTCGCCTGCGGGAAGATTCTTCTGGAAGGCATCTTCTGCATAGCCGGACACAAAGATGACCTTGCATTTTATGCCGCGTTTACGCAACTCGCCAAACATCGTCGGCCCATCCATTTCCGGCATCACCACATCCGAGACGATGAGGTCGATCTTCCCATCCTGCGCCGCCACGACTTCCAGCGCCTCAACTCCGGAGGCCGCCTCCAGCACCGTGTAGCCGCGAGACGCCAGCGCCCTCGCCCCAAAGGCGCGCACGGCTTCCTCGTCCTCGACGAGCAGGATCGTGTCGCGGCCAGTGAGATCCGCAGCGGGGGCCTTGGCGGCCTCCACCACTACGGGCTCGGACGTTTCCGCAGGAATGTGGCGGGGGAGGAAGATGCGGAAGGTCGTACCCTTGGCCACGGTCGAATCGCACAAGATCCAGCCGCCGGTCTGGCGCACGATGCCATAGGCCATGGAGAGGCCAAGGCCCGTGCCCTTGCCGACTTCCTTGGTGGTGAAGAAGGGCTCGAAGATCTTTTCCTTCACATCCTCGGGGATGCCCATGCCGGTATCGCTGACCTCGATCAGCACATATTCGCCAGGCGTCAGGCTTTCTTCATTGAAGCGCGCGCAGTCGGCGGGGCTGATGTTGGAGGTGCGAACCTCGATCCGCCCGCCATCAGGCATGGCGTCGCGGGCGTTGACCACGAGATTGACGATCACATTCTCGAACTGGTTGATGTCGGCAAGCACGAGCCACAGATCGCGCCCATGCTTGAGATCGACCTCTATGGTCTCGCCCACGAGGCGACGCAGCAGCATCTGCAGTTCAGACAGAACATCGCCCAGTTGCAGAACCTGCAGACGAAGAGTCTGACGACGCGAGAAAGCCAGAAGCTGACGCACCAAACCTGCTGCGCGGTTGGCGTTCTGCTTGATCTGCATGATGTCCTGAAAGGACGGATCGGTGGGGCGGTGGTTCGCCAGCAGCAGGTCCGAATAGCCGATGATGGCGGTCAGCACATTGTTGAAATCATGCGCGACGCCGCCCGCCAGCTGGCCGATGGCCTGCATTTTCTGCGACTGTGCAAAATTCTGCTGGAGTGTGCGTTGTTCGGTCGTGTCGAGGGCGTAGATCGTCGCGGCCGCGCCGTCGCCGCTATCTTCAGCTGCTGAAACGAAGAAACGCGCGGAGCGCCCCCCATCCCCTGAAAGCTCCGCATCGAGGGGAGCTATGTCGGTCACGCCCCTTGTGGCGGCGTCGAGCGCCCTTTGCAGGGGTGGTCGGTCGCGCTCGATGAGCGCATCGAAGATGGAGGAGGGCGTCCCTGCATCGGCTCCCTTCATGGCGTCGCGAGAGAGCCGGATAAAGGCGGCGTTGGCGCGCAGGATACGGCCTTCCCGATCCAGAGCCGCGATGGCCATGGGGGTCTGGTTGAAGAAGCGCGCAAATCGCACCTCGGCCGCGCGCAGGTTCTCGGCAGGCTCCTCGCCCGGCGCGCGATTGAGCACGAGTGTGCGCGAGGCGCCGGGCTGGCGGTCCTGCCCAAAGGCGACCCGGTGCAGCAGTCGCACCGGCAGGCTCTGGCCATTGCGGCGCTTGAGATCGACGTCGAACTGTTCGGTCTTGACCGCGCCGGGGCCGCCGGAGACCGCCGCCACCAGCGCCGCCCCATCGCCTGCGATGATATTCGACAGTTTTTGACCGCCAGAGCCGACCTGCGCGAGATCATAGTCGAGCCAGCCCGCCAGCGTGGCGTTCATATAGGTCAGGGCGCCGTTGCGATCGACGGAGAAGAAGCCAGCCGGGGCATGATCGAGGAAATTGATCGCGTGCTGAAGCTCCTGGAATACATTTTCGTGGCGCTCGCGTTCGCGGGTCACGTCCGCAATCATCCAGAGTGTCTCGCGGGGTTGACCGATTCGCTCAATCGGACGCACCCGCACCCGGTACCAGCCCACGTCAGCCTCGCCGGTCAACGGCGGGGTCATGCGCAGGTCTTCCGCCCCCTTTTTGCCTTCACGCGCGGCCTGGGCGAGACGGTAGATGGCTTCGGAGACCTCTGGCGCGCCCGAAAAAAGCCGGTCGACGGAGCGGATGTCGGCGGGGTCGCGGGCGCCTGACATGGCCATATAGGCCTCGTTCGCGTAAATGATCCGCGTGTCGCCTTGCGTCACCAGCAGACCCTCGCTGGCCGAATCAGCGATTTGCCGAGTGATGTCGTCGCGCGATGCTTGTCCAGAAATTTGAAGAAAACCAACGGCATAAGCGAAAAGAGCGATCACCCCGACAACTGCGAGGATAGCCAGTAGGCCAATGGTTACCCGTCCGGCCTGCTCGGGGGGCAGGAAAGAGGAGGCGATGGCCGCTGAAACGAACAGAACAGCAAAGACCAGCACGAGGGCGGGGCTGCCCTTGCGGTCCGTGCGGTCAAATGCGCCTGTCTTCGGCGTCTGGCTCATGAGCTGGTTCCATGCCAATATTTGAATGCGGTCCCGACAGGACCTCGATTCGCCCGCAGGATGAAGCCGGAGCATAGTGTTTGCAATGCTCGCTGGACACCATTAACCAAACATTAACCCTATGGGGCGCTGCGCCCGTCAGTGTGTTAATCTTAACATCAATCGCCGTTCGAGGCGGGCGGTAGGATGGAAGCTGTGATGCAGTCCTTGTTTGATAAATTTGGTGTTACCGCGACCTATGTGCTGAGCGCCATTGTCGTCGTCATTCTGCTATTGGTGCTGCTGCTGATAATGCGCACGCTGTTTTCGCGCCGCGTCCGACCCGCAAGCGGACGCACCCGCCAGCCGCGTCTTGGCGTCGTAGACGCTTTCGATATTGATCGCCACCGCCAGCTGGTTCTTGTGCGGCGGGACAATGTCGAACATCTCATTATGATTGGCGGCCCCAACGACGTGGTCGTGGAGTCGGCGATTGTGCGCGGTGGGGAGATGCGCGGCGAAGGGCGTCGCATGTCGTCTGACGAAGGCGTGTCCGTCGCCCCGACCGCTGTTCCCGCTCCTGTCGCGGCTCCTGCCCCCTCCCTCCCCTCACCCCCTCCTGCGCCAGTGCGCGCGCCTGCTCCGGCGGCCTCCGCCGCTCCGGCTCCTCCCGCTCCGCCGCCGCCGCCGCGCCAGCCGATCGCGCCGGCCCCCATCGCGCCGGCCCGCAGTCCCGCAGCCGCATCTTCGGACGCGCCAGCTGCCCCTGTCGCTGGCGAACCTGCGATTACGCGACCCTCTCCGCCGCCACGTTTGCCGCCCCGCATCGTTCCGCCGCCGCGTTTGCCCGGGGCTCCTATTCCCGCCCCCCGGCCTCTCGGTGGCGCAGCTGGTGGTCCCGGTCCTTTTGGCCCCAGAATCCCGGCGCCGAACGTTGGGGCCTCCCCCGAAGCTGGTTCCAACGCGCCTTCCGTCCAGCCCCCTCAATCGCCCCCCGCGCCGGGAGCCTCGCCAAGGCGCTTTGAATTTGGGCGCAATGTGATGCGCGGCGCTGGCGAAGCGCCGAAGGCGCCGCCGGCTCCCAAGCCAATGGTTGCGGCTGACGAGCCCGTTGCGGCCTCTCCCGCATCTTCCCCTGCGCAGCCAGAACCCAAGTTAGAGGTGCCGCCCAAGGCGGAGCCTTCGCCCCGGATAGAGCCTCAACCTGCGCCTGCGGCGCCCAAGGCGCCTGAGCCACCCAGGGCGCAGGCCGCCGCGCCTGCTCGTGAAAACCCGCCGGAAGCCGCAAAGTCGACCGATCCTCTCGATGCGCTCGAAGAAGAAATGGCGAAGCTCCTTGGCCGTCCGCCCGGCCAGAGCTGAGCGCTAAAAGCCATGACAAGAAAAACGCCGCCCAGTTGAACTGAGGCGGCGTTTTACTTGATCAGGGCAAGACGGGTTGCGCGACTCAGTCGTCGCGATAGACGCGCTCGCGCCTCTCGTGACGCTCCTGCGCCTCGAGGGAGAGCGTGGCTATGGGACGTGCCGCCAATCTCTTCAGAGAGATAGGCTCGCCAGTTTCCTCGCAGTAGCCATAGGTTCCGTCTTCAATCCGCGCCAGTGCGGCGTCGATCTTGGATATGAGTTTGCGCTGACGGTCGCGCGCGCGCAGCTCGATGGCGCGGTCGGTCTCCGAGGAGGCGCGATCCGCTATATCAGCATGATTTTCGCTTTCGCTCTGAAGAGCGGTCAGGGTTTCCCGACTCTCCCGCAGGATATCGTCCTTCCACTGGACCAGTTTTCTGCGGAAAAACGTGCGTTGACGTTCGTTCATGAACGTCTCGGTATCCGACGGCTGATAGCTTTCGTCGATCATTTCGGCCAATGCCATTCTTTATCGACTCCCTCACCAGTAAGGCGCGGCCCTTATAGCCGTGCCAGATGGGGCTTACAACGTCCCCTCAAGATCTATTCACCGCTTTCATGACGTGACCGCGACGCCGGGCGTTTTGGGCTCGGGGCCTTGAAAGGGCGCGGAGGACAGTGCGTCTCCGTTCACGAAAACGCCGCCAGTCCTAGGACTGGCGGCGCTGCCGTCTCAAGTATGCTTGTTAAGCTCAGGCAGTCATGACCTTGCGCAGGTTCTCGTCGACCTTGTCGAGGAATGCGGTGGTGGAGAGCCACTTCTGGTCGGCGCCCACGAGAATCGCGAGATCCTTGGTCATGTATCCGGCTTCCACCGTATCGATGCAGACCTTTTCGAGCGTCTCGGCGAAGCTCTTCAACTCGGCGTTGTTGTCGAGTTTGGCGCGATGCAGCAGGCCGCGGCTCCAGGCGAAGATCGAAGCCATCGAGTTCGTCGAGGTCTCCTTGCCCTGCTGGTGCTGGCGGTAGTGGCGCGTCACGGTGCCGTGCGCCGCTTCAGCTTCCACGGTCATGCCATCGGGCGTCATCAAGACGGAGGTCATCAGGCCGAGCGAGCCGTAGCCCTGCGCCATCGTGTCGGACTGCACGTCGCCGTCGTAGTTCTTGCAGGCCCAGACGTAACCGCCGGACCACTTGAGGGCGGCCGCGACCATGTCGTCGATCAGGCGATGCTCATAAGTCAGGCCAAGCGTCTTGAACTTTTCGGCGAACTCGCTTTCGAAGACCTCCTGGAAGATGTCCTTGAAGCGACCATCATAGGCCTTGAGGATCGTGTTCTTCGTGGAGAGATACACGGGATACTTGCGGAGCAAGCCATAGTTCAGCGAGGCGCGGGCGAAATCGCGGATCGAATCGTCGAGGTTGTACATCGACATGGCGACGCCAGCGCTTGGGAACTTGAAGACTTCCTTCTCGATGACCGTGCCGTCTTCGCCCTCGAACTTGATCGTCAGGCGGCCCTTGCCGGGCACCTTGAAATCGGTGGCGCGATACTGATCGCCATAGGCGTGACGGCCCACGACCACAGGCTGGGTCCAGCCGGGCACAAGGCGCGGAACGTTTTTGCAGATGATGGGCTCGCGGAAGATCGTGCCGCCGAGGATGTTGCGGATCGTGCCGTTGGGCGACTTCCACATTTCCTTCAGATTGAATTCCTTAACGCGCGCTTCGTCGGGCGTGATGGTCGCGCATTTCACCGCGACGCCATACTTCTTCGTTGCTTCCGCCGAGTCGATCGTGATCTGATCGTTCGTCTGGTCGCGCATCTCAACCGACAGATCGTAATATTTCAGATCGATGTCGAGGTAGGGATGGATGAGCTTATCCTTGATAAGCTTCCAGATGATGCGGGTCATTTCGTCGCCGTCCATTTCGACGATCGGATTGGCGACCTTGATCTTCTGCATGGCGTTTCTACCTCGTTCCAGGAATGGTCCGCGCGCGGCGCAGGGCTCCGGCGCGATTGGTCCAAGCGCCGACTATCGCCCTATAGCACCGGCGCGGCAGGTGGCAAATAGAGCCTGAAGCGAACCATAGTCTGAGATGGCGCAAGCCGCGCCTCTGGACTCAAGGGTTTCCGTCAGGGGTTGAGCAGAACCCGCAGCCGCTCCACAACCGGCAGGGGCGTCGCCTGCATTTGCGCCAGCAGCCTCTGCATGTCCTCGCCCCCGGTGGGCTCCGGCTCGTCCCCGCCGCTCGATTTGGCGAATTCCGCCCGCAATTCTGCGTCGGCCATGGCGGCCATGAAAGCCTTGCGAAGCTCTCCCAGGCGCTCTGGATTCGTGGCTGGCGGACTAAGATAGGGGCGTCCGAGGGCCAGATGCGAGGACATGAGGCGGATCATCGCCTTCTTTTCCGGCGTATCGGCAAGGTCGAGCGCGAGGGGCACATCCTTTGCCAGCGGATGGGGTTCGAGCCCCATCTGAACCAGGAAGTTGAGCTTGTTTTCCTTCAGCCAGTCTGGCCGCGAGGCTTTGATGGAGGCGAAGCCAAAGCCGCAGCGGCCTTCCACCTCCCCGCGTTCGACCGCCAGCGCGGTTTCCTGCGTGCCAAGATAGCCGGTGATGACCTTGAATTTGACGCCCAGAACCTCGTTCAGCACGGCGGGGTCCGTGTCCGTCCCCGAGCCCGCCCCTGTGCCAGCCACTGTGACCACGGTTTTCCTCGCGTCTTCAAGCGTCTTGACCGGGGATGTGTGCCAACTCGTGCAGAAGGCCACGTCCTTTTCCAGCGAGCCGATAGCGGCGAAGTCGGCGATGCCATAGGCGGGCTTGCGCGGGCCAACCAGCGGCTCGACCAGCGGGCCAGAGGCGAATGCGCCAAGAACTGTGCCGTCTTTCGGCGCCTGAAAGGCCAGATATTCGAGCAGGCGCACGCCGCCGGCGCCCGGCATGTTCTGCGCCACCACCTGCGGCTGGCCGGGCAGATATTTCCCGAGGAAGCGGGCCAAAATGCGCGCGCCGACGTCGATGCCTCCGCCCGCCGTCCCGCCGATATTGATGACAACCGTTTTGGCCTTGAAATAGCCCTCGCTCTGGGCGCTGGCGGGGGCGCCTAGCACAAGCAGGGCCAACAAGACTCGCGCAGGAGCGCGGCCATACATGCGCAAAACCCCTATGGTGCTCTCGATCATGGATCCTCCCGTGGGGCGACTTGACGCGCCTCTTGGGAGCAGGATGTCATAATCCACAGGAAATAAAAGAGCGCAGGAGAGAGATCTCCGATTTGGTCGCTTCTTTTCGCCTGCGCTAGCGGTAAAGCTGCTGGCGCGTGGTATGAACCTTCGCATTAGGCTTCGCACCGACACCCCTAGGGAATGGATAATGACTTCGCCTCGCTCGACCCCCTTCGTGCTTCGCTTCCTGCTGGCTGCGGGCATCGCTGTTCTGTCCGTCGGGACTGCGTACGCGCAGTCGAATGACGTACGCATAGACAGTCTCCGGCTTGGCGATGGGGAAGATGGCGTTGAGCTGAAGGGCGTCGCGTTTACTGGCTCCAGCCTTTCGCGCGACGAGGTTGGGGCGTTGCTTGCTCGCGAAACCCCTAGCGACCGGCGCACTGCGCTCGCCTCGCAGCTTAAGGCCACAAGTGCGTCAATCGCCGAAATCATCGTTGGAGACCGCGCAAAGGGGCCCCTGACTTTCTCGGGCCTGCGCGCCGAAAATATCGAAGAGGGCAAGATCCGTCGGCTGACGCTGGCGAGCGGGCAGGGCGGGCCGATCATCAATGGCGAGGCTGGATCTTTTC
This sequence comes from Beijerinckiaceae bacterium, assembly GCA_947372795.1. Lineage (GTDB taxonomy): Bacteria > Pseudomonadota > Alphaproteobacteria > Rhizobiales > Beijerinckiaceae > Terripilifer. The sequence continues at coordinate 139 of CANBVC010000121.1, read as the reverse complement.
GGGCCGGGGCTCTGACGATTGATGAGATCGACGTTTCGACTGTGCTGACCAGCCTGACGAAGGGTTCGCTCATGTCGGCGAAGCCCACGGTGGCGCGGGTGTCGTGGAATGGATTTGAGGCTAGCTTTCCAGACAAGGA
>CANBVC010000120.1 GCA_947372795.1 Beijerinckiaceae bacterium | reverse complement strand
CCGCCAAAGCCCTGCAGAACACGCGCGGCGGCCAGCCAGAGCACCGAAGGGGCGAGGGCGCAGAGCACGGAAGCGCTCATAAAAAGGCCGAGGGCGAAAAACATCAGCCGGCGACGGCCGAAGACATCGCCCAGATAGCCATAGAGCGGAGCGGCGATCGTGGCGGCGACGAGATAGGCCACCACGACCCACGACACGCGTTCCACATCCCCGAGGCTCGCCGCCATGGCGGGCAGGGCGCTCGCGACGATGGTCTGATCGCTGACCGCCAGAAACATGGGCAGCATGACCGACGGAAAAACCAGCCGAAACAGGCCGGGCGTCTTGGCCGGATCGAAGGATCCGCTTGGAATGGTGCTCACGATGCCTGTCCCGGGAAAACGCGGCTATGCACGCGCGCCATCAACATAGAGCGAATCGGCGCCCGCGCCAAAGAACCCATGCCCCTATGCGCCCTTTGGATGCGGCGCCTCGGGGCAACGCTCGGGCTTTATGTCGATGAGCGGCGTGCCATCGACGCAATCAAGGCCACGCACCAGAACATGATCGGCTCCGACCTCAAGAATCGCGACCAACGAAGAGGAGACCGGATTGGGCCGATTAGGCGAGCGAATGGCGAAAGTCCCGGTCGTCTCGCCATTGGAGCGCGGACTTTGCAAGACAAGATCACGCCGGGCGAGATGCATCCAGTAGAGGATCTGCGCGTGGCTATGATCTGCAAGGCCCTTGAGCGCGGCGCGCCATGGTTCGTTCACTTCGATGCGGCAGACAGGCCCATGGTCCCGATCCCCCTGCCGGGGGCAATCGCGGCTCTGCGCAAAGGGCGTATGGATGGCGCCGATGAAGAAGAGGCCAGCATCGCTCTGCTCAGGCGCCACGACGGTGACTTCGCCCTCGCGCAGACTGCCTCTGGTTTGCGTGCTCATCGCGCTCTCCTCTTCGTCCGATCACATTGCGGTGAACGGCGTCTAGCCCATTCCGATCACAAGCAAGCCGCGCCCGCCCGCGTGGCGCGGCTCTTGCTTGACGCTTGCAACGTTCCTGCGGACCCATAGTATGGCCGCAGTCCTACTTACGCATAGAGGAACCGATCCGATGATCGACCCATTCGAAGATCATTGCTGGCAAGACATCATGCCCCCCGACGTGCTGGAGCTCTATGCTCATTACAAGCGCGACACTTTCGTGGGGCCCCGTCCGGCGCTCCTGGCGATTGATCTCTATAATATGGCCTATCGCGGCGGGGCCAATCCGGTTAACGAGGTCGCCCGGGAGTTCCCCTCCTCCTGCGGGATCAACGCCTGGCGCGCGGTCGAGCCCACCAAGCGCCTCTTCGCCGCCGCCCGCGCGGCAGGCATTCCGATCTTCTATACGACCGGCGACACGCGCGACGCGAGCCGTCCCGGCACGATCAGGGCGACTCATCGCAAGAGGGCCGACGCGCTCCCCGATGATCTCGCGATATTCCCCGACTTTGCGCCCCAGCCCGGCGATGTGATCATCACCAAACAGCGCGCCAGCGGCTTCTATGGCACGCCACTCTCAGCCCATCTCACGCAACTGGGTGTGCAGAGCCTGATCGTCATCGGCGAAAGCACGTCAGGCTGCGTGCGCGCCAGCACTGTCGATGGCTATTCGGCGGGTTATCACATGACCATGGTGGAGGAGTGCTGTTTCGACCGCAGCGATATCTCCCACAAGGTGAACTTATTCGACCTGCATCACAAATATGCGGATGTGATGAAAGTAGACGATGTGGTCAAAGCGCTTGCTGCGAAAAAGGCTGTCTAATGAAACCCTCTTCCTATGGTCCCTTTCCCTATCGCCCGATCAATCGGCGCCCGAACTTCCGATTTCCCAATGGCGCGCGCGTGGCCCTGTGGATCATTCCCAACATCGAGTTCTTCTCGCTCTCCGAAATGATCCCGGCTTCTGCGGGCGGCGGCGGCAAGGTGCCGGATGTGCCGGGCTGGTCGGTGCGCGACTATGGCAACCGCATTGGCGTGTTCCGCATCATGGAAGTGATGAAACGCTATGGCATGCGCGGCACGGTCGCGCTCAACAGCGAGCTTTGCAAACACCACCCTGAAATCATCGAGGACTGCATCAAGCTCGATTGGGAATTCATGGGCCATAACGAAACGAACACCCGTCGACTCAATGAAGTCCCGCCCGGCGAGGATGCGCATATCGTGCGCCGCACGGTTGAGACGATCACCAAATATACGGGCAAGGCCCCCAAGGGCTGGCTGGGTTCAGGCCTTCAGGAAACCTGGAACACGCTCGACCATCTCGTGGACAATGGCATCGAATATGTCGCCGATTGGGTGAACGATGATCAGCCCTATCCGATGACGCTCGAGAATGGCCGCACGCTCATGTCCGTGCCCTACTCAACGGAGCTGAACGACAAACCTGCCTACGAAAAGAAGAACCGCACAGCCGATGAATTCGAGGCCATGATCAAACGTCAGTTCGATGTGCTCTGGCGCGAAGGCGAGACGCAAGCTCGCGTGATAGGCCTCGCCCTTCATCCCTATCTCACCGGCTTTCCCCATCGCATCGGGGCGCTGGATGGGGCGCTGGAATATATCTGCAAGCATGAAGACGTGTGGCTGGCCACCGGCTCAGAAATCGCTGCTGCGGGCCGCAACGCCGTTGGACCCGTGTAAACACAGATGGAACAGAGAATGACATTGTTGAAGCGCCTTCTGAGCACAGCCGCCGTCGCGCTGACACTGACCGGCGCGCAAGCCCTGGCGCAAACGAAAATCACCATCGGCGACGTTGGAACCGGTTCCGCTAATCACTGGCCAAGCTACATCGCCCAGCAGAAGGGCTTCTTTAAGGAGAAGGGCCTTGATGTGGAGTTCGTGGCCGCGCAATCAAGCTCGGCGGCGGTGCAGCAATTGGCGGCGGGCTCCGTCGAGATGGCGGTTGGCGGGCTCGTCGATCCCATCCGCGCCATCGACAAGGGCGCGCCTGTGACCCTGTTCCGCACCGAGGCCATGGCGGCTCCCTACGAGATCTACGCCAAGCCCGAGATCAAGACCTACGCCGACCTTCGCAAGAAGGTGATCATGATCGGCGGCATCAAGGATATCACGCGCATCTATCTGGAGCGCATGCTGGGGCCCAACGGTCTGAAGCCCGCCGATTACGATCTGGTCTTCGCGGGCGCCACAGCCGCGCGCTTTTCCGCGCTTGCTTCGGGCTCCATCGACGCGACCATCCTGAACGCCCCGTTCAATTTTAAAGCGAAGAGCCTTGGCCTGACGCGGCTGGGCGCAGCCCCCGACTATGTGCGCGATTTCCCCTTCACCGGCTATTCAGTGGGAACAGCCTGGGCGAAGGCTCACAAGGCCGAGCTCGCGGGCTTTCTCGACGCCTATCGCAAGGGCGTGGACTGGTTCTACGATCCGGCGAATCGGGCGGAGGCGGTCGATATCGTACAGAAGATCTCGAAGGTCGATCGCGCCGACGTGGATCAAACCTGGGCCTTCTATACGGAGCTGAAGGTCTTTGATCGCGAGGGCCGCGTCGCTTCAAGCGGAATCGAAAATCTGCTCAAATCCCTCAAGGACTATGGCGACATCGAGGGCGACACGGATGTGGCGCGCTTCGTCAACGCTGACGTGCTGCCCAAATGAAAATCAAACTGCCTCGCAAAGCGGTGAACCTGCCATGACCCAAAGCAATGCGGTGTCAGCCACTGGCGGCATGGCCAAAGCTCCATCTTTCGCGGCCAGCTTAGGTGATTTCTTCTACCAGCGCCGCTGGAGCTGGGGCTCGGTCTTCATCGGCCTGGCGCTGTGGGAATTCATCAGCCGCGTCATCGTCGGCTCGAAGCTTTTTCTCGCGGCGCCCACGCAGGTCGTCTACGCCCTCGTCGATCTCTCGGGATCGGGGGAAATGGGAAAACATGTCTGGACCAGCACGCTCGAATTCCTGCTGGGTTATGGCGTGGCTTGTGTGCTTGGCGTGGCGCTGGGCTTCGTCATGGCGAGTTCGAAGGCGGGCAAGCAAGCCTTGCAGCCCTGGGTAGCCGGCCTCTACGCCACGCCCACGGTGGCGCTCGCGCCACTGTTCATCCTGTGGTTCGGCATCGGCATTCTCTCGAAGGTCGTAGTAGTGGCGGTTCTGGTGATCTTTCCCGTCACGATCAACACGGAGACAGGCCTGCGCGCCACGCCGACGCAACTCGTCGAGACCGTCCGCGCCTTTGGCGCAAGCTCGCGGCAGATCTTCTTCAAAGTGTCGCTGCCCTCGGCATTGCCCTTCATCTTCGCAGGCTTTCGCCTTGGCATCGGACGCGGATTGATCGGCGTCGTCGTGGCCGAATTATTTGGCGCCCGCGCGGGACTTGGCCAATTGATCAGCCAGTCCGCCGAAACCTTCAACATGCCGAATCTTTTCGCAGGCGTGACGGTTTTGGCGGCGGCCGGCATCGCCATGACGGGGGGCTTCGCCTGGCTTGAAGAAAAACTTCTTCCCTGGAGGGACTGATATGAGCGACGCACCCGTCAAACTATCGGTCGCCAATCTCAGCAAACGCTTCGGCTCGCTCGAAGTGCTGCAAGACATCACGACGCAGATCAGCAGCGGTGAATTCATCTCCATCGTGGGCCCGTCAGGCTGCGGCAAGACGACCTTCTTGCGCATCATCGGCGGCCTCGAACAGGCGAGCTTAGGCGACGCGCATCTTGATGGACGGCGCATTGAAGGACCCGGCGCTGATCGTGGTTTTGTTTTCCAGCAGGACAATCTGCTGCCGTGGCGCGACATTCTTTCCAATACGGAGATCGGGCCCGAGATCAACGGCGCCCTCAGCCCCGAGCAACGCGCGAACACTTTGCGCCTGCTCAAGCTCGTCGGCCTTGAAGGTTTCGAAAATTATTACCCGCGCCAATTGTCAGGCGGTATGCGTCAGCGTGTGAATCTGGCCCGCGCGCTCGCCGTCGATCCAGCGCTTCTGCTCATGGACGAGCCCTTCTCGGCCCTTGACGCACAGACGCGTGAGATCATGCAGACAGAGCTTTCGCGCATCTGGGAAGAGGGTCGCAAGACCGTCCTCTTCGTCACCCACCAGATCGACGAGGCCGTTTATCTCTCAGATCGCATCTTCGTCTTCGCGCGGCGCCCTGGACGTATCAATGAGATCATCGATATCGACCTGCCGCGTCCGCGCCCACTCTCGATCAAACGCACCCCGCGCTTCGTCGAATATGTCGATTATATCTGGAAGCTGATCGAGGAAGACGTACGCGTTTCCGTGCTGCAGGAACATACGGGTTAGGCGCCCCGCTCAATCCAGAATCTGCCCGCCATCATAGCTCATCGACAACCGCCCCGTGAGAATGCGGAATGCGTCGCTGTCGATGAGTGCGCGGTAATACTCGCACAGGGTCGGCGCATCGATGGCGCGCACGTCATCGCATTCCTCAGCGAATTTTTCGCCAGGGAAGATCTTCGCCAGAATGCGCGTCTTGTCTTGCGCGGAGGGCGGCGCATCTAGATCGCCCGGATCGCCATGCAGAACTAAAGCAAGAATCTCTTCACGATCAAGTTTCGGCAGCATGGCGAGAAAGGCCCCCGTGAGCGCCTTGGCGAATTCATGATCGGGATGATCATCGCGGAAGGGCGCTCTGTTGGTGTGGCCGAGATGTGGCACGACCAGCCATTCGGCCTTCTGGCGCGGGAAACGCGCGAGAAGATCCGTCTCGGCGCGGTCGACATAAAACCTGTTCAACCCGTCGAAGAGCACGAATTCATAATCGCGCTCGATGAGAAAGGGCTCCCAATCAAGCCAGTTTTCAGCAAGCGACCCCGGCGCAAGCGCTTCGCAGACCACCACGCGAGGTCGATGACGCGTCCAGTCGCCGCCAGCCAGAACCTGCGCCTCCGCCCCCTCCACATCCACCTTGAGAAAATCGATGCGGGGCGCGCCATGGGTCTCGCAGATCTCCGCTAGCGTCCTCATGGGAACCTTGCGCGTCTCATAGCGCGCGCCAAAACCTGTCGCAGATTCGGCGAATTGCGGCACGATGGTGGAAAAGCCATGGAGGCGTTCCACATCGTGAAAATCGACTTCGCCCTTGGCATCGCCCAAAACGCAGCATTCGCGTATGTCGCGGGGCCTTATGTGGGCGTAGAGTTCGATGAGCTGGGGTTGCGGCTCGACCACAATGCCGCGCCAGCCACGCTGATAGAACCAGCAGGACACATTGTCGGCGACCGGATGGCCTGCGCCCACATCGACATAAAACCCCTCGCGCTGATCGCTGAAGACGCTGGCGAGGTGATAATCCTCGAGATGTTGGGCGTAGGACAGATCCATGGATGACTCCAAGCGGTGGTCAGTTGCGCAGGATATGAGATTGATTGCAGATATGGGATTGATTCACCAGCGCTGATCGGGAATTCTGGCGCCAACGGAAAAATGACGATCAGGGAGGATCAGTTGAGCGATCACGCCAGCACACGCATGTCTTTCAAGTCGCCCCTCCCGGTGATCAATCCTTCTTCCGTCGCCATCGTCGGCGCGTCAGAGCGCGCCCGCTGGCCTACGGATATTTTCAACAATTTGAACAAGGGTGGGTTCCCCGGCAAGATCTACCCCGTCAATCCGCGCGCAAGCGAGGTCTGGGGCCAGCGCGCCTATCCTGATCTCCCCTCATTGCCCGAGCCCCCGAGCCACGCGCTGGTGATCGTGCCTTCCGCCGCCGTTCTTGACGTTCTGGAGAAGGGCGTCGCCGCAGGCCTGAAAAGCGCCACCATCTATGCGGGCAATCTGGGCGAAGGGACGGACCCTGAGAGCGTGGCGCGTGGACAAGGGATCCGCGACCTCGTGACCCGCAGCGGGCTGATCTTAAATGGCCCGAACTGCATGGGCGGCAATTCCCTGCATCACCGCTTCTTCGGCTATCCCAACCACGAACTCGTGGGCCTGCCGCCGGGCGGCGTCGCCTATGTGTCGCAATCGGGCGGCATGGTGCAGTTCTTCGTGAAGTCGGCCGCCGACAGAGGCGTGAAATTCAGCGCCATGTTCTCGAGCGGCAACGAACTCGACCTCGATCTCGCGGACTTCGTGAACTACCTCGTCGACGACGAACAAACGAAAATCATCGGCCTCTTCATCGAGGGCATCCGCCGGCCGGAGGCCTTCATGCGCGCGGCCGCCCGGGCGCTCGCGGCGGGCAAGCCCATCATCGCGCTAAAGACGGGCAAGTCGGCCAAATCAAGAGCCGCAGCGCAATCGCACACCGGCGCCATTTCCGGCGATTACGAAGGCTTTCTGGCTTTGTGCGAGCGCTACGGAATCGTCGCCTGCCAATCGCTCGACGACATGGTGGAGACGGTGCTGGCCTTTCAGGGCGGGCGCCTGCCCAAGGGGCCGCGCGTGGGCTGGGTTACCACATCGGGCGGCACCGTGGACCTCCTCTACGATTACATCGAGGAGATCGGGGGCACGCAAGCGCCGGAGTTCAGCCAAGAGACCGCAGCGATTCTACGGCCGATCGTGCCTGCGGAAATTGGCATCAAGAACCCCCTCGACGCAGGCATTCCCAGCACCGACGAAAACGCCATCACCATGTGCGCCGCCGCCGCCAATGATCCGCAGGTGGATATGATCGCCTGGGCCGCTGTTCTGCCCAGCAGCAAGCGCCAACCCAATGCGGAGGTTCTGCGCAGCCTCCTTGAACGCACCGACAAGCCCGTTATCGCCTTCGGCCGCATGGCCTATGCGTTGGGGCCGGATGCGCTCGAGTTCCAGGACAAGGTTGGCTTCCCCTATCTGCAGGGCCTGCCGCAGACCATCCGCGCCATGGGCGCCATGGCCTTTTATGGCGCGCGCAGCGGTCGCGAGATCGAGGAACTGCCAGCGCCCCGCGGCAGCGCGCTGGAGGCGACACAACTTGGCGAAGCGCTCGCCTCCCACGGCCTGACGCCCCCCGCCAGCGGCTTTGGCGCGACGCCGCAGGCCGCCGCCGACATTGCCGCGCACATCGGCTTCCCGGTAGCGCTAAAACTCGTTTCGCCGCAGATTTCGCACAAGACCGAAGTCGGCGGCGTGCGCATCGGCCTCGGCTCTAAGGAAGATGTCATGCGCGCTGCGCAGGAGATCATCAAAACCGTGGGCGAGCGTGCGCCTGACGCTATCGTCGAGGGTTTCCTCGTTCAGGAAATGGCCAAGGGCGTCGAAGTGCTGCTGGGCGTTCGCACCGATCCACTCTATGGCCCCATGATGGTGGTGGGCGCGGGCGGCGTCTTCGTCGAGCTGATGAAGGACATTTCTTGTCGCCTGCTGCCCATTGGCGAAGCGCAAGCGCGCGAAATGATCAGCGAGCTCAAGCTTGCGAAGCTGCTCGCAGGCTATCGCGGCGCAGCCCCCGCTGACATGGACGCGCTGGTGCGCGCCATTTGCGGCCTGTCGGATTTTTATATCGACCACCGGCACACGCTGACCGATCTTGAAGTGAACCCGCTCATCGTGCTCGAAGAGGGCAAGGGCGTGCGCGCCGTCGACATTCGCTCGACGCCTGTGTGACCAAACAGAAGGAAGCGACCATGGCCTATCAACTCTCAGACTTCTGCGCCGACGCTCACAAGGCGCTCAAAGCCAAGCCGCTCGACGCAGCGCTGGAAGAGGTCGCGTCACATTTGCGCACTCTGCTCGCGAACGACGCCTTTGTCGCCGAAACCTTCAACGACGAGACGCCCTTCGGCAAGCGCGCGCTCTTCCATGACGCGGAGCTTGATTTTCATGTGCTGGCCCATGTGCAGGCGCCCGGCAAGGCGGGCGCGGCCCATACCCATGGCTCCTCATGGGCCATCTACGGCAATGCGCGCGGCTATACCGAAATGACAGAATACCGCCGCGTGAACGACCCGAGCGAAGAGGCCTCCGTGCTGCAGAAATCCGATCATTACCGCGTCAGCTTCGGAGAGAGCCGCGCTTATGGGCCAGGCATGATCCACTCGACCGCCCACCCCGAAAAGGCGTGGGTCGTGCGTATCACCGGAACCGATCTCGACGTTCTCCCGCGCTTCCATTTCAAGAAGTCGCGCGACCGGATGGTTGAGGCGGCGGAATAGGGCGATCAGAAGTCCTTGCCATAAATAGTACTGGCGGCCTCGCGTGTGACATAGCCTTCTGCGACGTCGGCGCGCAGGTCCGCCTCGTCCCGCTGATGCGGATCGCCATAGCCGCCACCGCCCGCGCTTTGCAGCAAGAAGCGATCGCCCGCCTTCATTTCATAACGCCCGGACGCGCGGGTCTCGCGCTCATCAGCCTCGCCGAGGCG